>NZ_RCMC01000044.1:507-2463 GCF_011319475.1 Candidatus Nitrosotalea sp. FS | reverse complement strand
AGATCCGATGGGACTTGCAGCTGCTGCACTATACTTGTCATGTGTCATGAACGGAGAAAACAAGACGCAAAAAGATGTTGCCCAAGCTGCAGGAGTAACTGAAGTTACAATCAGAAATAGATACAAGGGATTAANACAAGGGATTAAAGGAATCTCTAAAGCTCTAAATTTTAAAAAATTATTTTTGTATCAAAACTAGTTTTCACTGTACAGTGGTTTAAAATTAAATGGCGTGGCCCTTGTTCGTAGACAGACAGAGATTACCTCTTTTAATCCGCACCCAAGTGGGATTTCACAATTCAAGTCTACGGAGCCACGCTCTCTTAAGCAGTAGATTTTGCATCTTTCTGCATTATTTATGATAAAACATCATCATATTTATTATTTCATATGTATTTTTTCATGTTTCTAAAGTATTTCAATAAAATATTGCAATAAACTGTCTCATAACCGGTGATCATCATACCGAAATGACATGTTTTTTTGAAGATCTGACAATTGATACGATTTTGGACAAAACTAATTTGATGCGGTACACGAACAAAAGTTGATGAAACTTTCTGGCAAGGTTGCAATTGTTACAGGAGGTAGTAGGGGAATTGGAAAAGCTACCGCAACTTTACTTGCACAACATGGAGCAAATGTTGTGATTACATCAAAAAATAATTCCAGTCTTCAAGATGCTGCAAAGGAAATGAAAAATATTCTAGCGATACCAGGAGACATTAGAAAAAATGCAGATGTTGAAAATGTTGTAAAAAATACTATTGAAACTTTTGGTAAAATAGACATCCTTGTAAACAATGCGGGTATCTTTCCCAAAGTAAAACCCATACATGAAATTTCTGAAGAAGAATGGAGTGATGTAATTGATGTAAACTTAACCGGACAGTTTCGTTTTACAAAAGCTGTGATACCACACCTGATGAAAACAAACGGTTGCATTGTTAATGTTTCATCAGACGCTGGATTGAAATCATTTGAAAATTTTGAAGCAGATGCATATACTGCATCAAAAGGGGCACTTGTTTTGCTTACAAAGGCATGGGCAGTAGAATATGCCAAGTACAAGATACGCGTAAATTGTGTCTGTCCTGGAATTGTGGAAACTGATATGACAAGTCCATGGCTTGAAAGTGAAGCAGACAGGGCAATGGCAGTTGCCGAACATCCAATTGGAAGAATTGGAATACCAGAGGATGTTGCAAAGGCAATACTCTATCTTGTTTCAGATGATTCCTCATGGGTAACAGGCGCAATTTTGCCTGTAGACGGTGGAATCATTACTAAATAATTATACTAATAAAATTAATAGAACCTAATTGTATCTCATAGTGTGACCCCGAAAAAGAAGAGTGCACTCAAGATAATCATCATGCTTTCTATCATTTGGTTTGCCGCAGCATTACCTGTACCTTTCATGTGGTCCAATCCAACCCAGCAGCAATCTGAGCAGTTTAAGACCTACCTGGAAATAGCCGCCTTGATTTCCGTACCATTTGTTGCAATGGGTATTGCCTGGACACTAAAGCCTGAGCTTACTACACGCGGCTAGCCAAGAAATTCTACTGCCCCGAGCCCTTCCGGTGTTGTTTTAATCCACCTAGTCCTTCCAACCCTTTCAACCTCGATAAATTTCCATTCGTTTACAAGTGGTTGTATGATATTTTTGTCAAGACTTGCAAATCTAGCTTGCTGGAAATTTTCTTCTCTTGCGTTAACCATGATAAGTTTTTTTTCGGATGTAATCTTTGCCATTTCTTTTTTGGTTATCTTTCCGCCATTTTCCTGAATTATTTTCAAAGCCTGCACCAAGACAGGTTTTGGTGTATGAATCTCATAAGCTGGTAACTTGACAACTGACTTTAGTCCTGAGGAGAGCTGTTCACCTTTTACACTGGAATAACTTTCTGGTTCTGCATAATATGGAGTAAGTTTTGTTTTTTCTTGAAACAT
>NZ_RCMC01000044.1:0-407 GCF_011319475.1 Candidatus Nitrosotalea sp. FS | reverse complement strand
TTTTCCATGTATCCTTGAGCTTGATCCTTTGATGGTCCTTCATGCATCAGCAACCAGACCCTATCTGCTTTCATCTGTTTTGCAGGAATTGCAATCCTGTCGATTTCAAAGCCTACAGGGGCCACATGTACGCGGAGATTCATTATACTCATGTTAGTATGTATAGTTATCATACTATGGTGATGATATATAATAATTGTGCCTAGTATACCCATACCATGCAACAAAAAATCACATCAGAACAAAACGAAGCCTCTGTTTATCCAAGAGTAAGATCAGTCTTTGAGAACTAGTTCATCCAGGGCGTAGATTCTAGGTAATCTAGGGATTTTATCATATCATCAAGCTTTGTAGCAACTGCAGTGACTGCCTTGAACTCTTCATACATCATTTTTTCTTCATCTTGG
>NZ_RCMC01000078.1:2264-2495 GCF_011319475.1 Candidatus Nitrosotalea sp. FS | reverse complement strand
TTCCAATGATTTGTCAGTGATTGTATTTGTAAGCTCGGTATCTACAATTCCAGGCTCTATTGTTGTGATTCGAATGTTATTTCTAACGGACAATTCTTGTCGGAGTCCCTCGCTAAAAGCCCATACTGCAAATTTAGTTGCACAATAAACACTGCCTGCTGGAAATACTACTCGTCCTGCAATTGATGAGATGTTAACAATATGACCAGATTTTTGAGCCAGCATGTGAGG
>NZ_RCMC01000078.1:0-2178 GCF_011319475.1 Candidatus Nitrosotalea sp. FS | reverse complement strand
AATCAAATTTTCACAGTCACTGCGCTTTGTTACATCACACGACACCGTGATACATTCTCCACCAATTTTTTCAATATCTTTTTTGAGTTGCTCTAACTTGTCAACTCGTCTTGCACCAACTGCAACCTTTGCGCCTGCTTTTGCTATTGCAAGAGCAGTTGCATATCCTATTCCGCTGCTAGCGCCTGTTACTACAACTACTTGGTCTTTTATCATACTGAAAACTATTTTTCATCACGCTCTCTTGTGTAAATAAGTTTTTGTTAATCAAAAGTAGTTTTCCTCACTAACACTAATTTAGGATCACAGTTGATTAGGAATTATGGAACAATTTGACTGTGCATATTGTGGAGAAACACAGGACTTGCCTTTTGAGTGCAGTTACTGCAATGACAAGTTTTGTGCAGAACACAGGTTGCCTGAATCACATCGATGTGTCAAGCTATTCCAGATAAGATCAAAGAAATTCGGAGAAAAAAAGATCCAAAGAACAAAGGGAATAGGAAGACAGAGTTTCATCAAGAGAATTTTTGGCAAGTTTGGTTAGTACAGTGCTTTTTGCGGATCAAGTTTTGAGCGCTTTGCCTGGTAAAACAATGCAATTGCAAGTGCTAATAACACACCAGCCGTGAGCCAGTGAGCAACTTGCATTGCAATATATGCAATGCCAAATCCCACACACATTACGGCTTGGGTCAAGAGTTTTACCCAGTTTGCAATCTTGGCCAGCCTGGAAATCATTTCTATTACAAACAGGCCTGCAACTGGATACAGTATGATCTCAAAGTAGACGTCTAGATCTATTCCGTTATGCATACAATCTCACCGTATCCGTTGTCTAATTTCTAGTCTTCCCAGCTTACCTTTACTGCTACTTTCTTTCCAATAAGTGAGCGTGCATTCTCAAAGGGAAGCGTGGCAACATCTTCTGCCTCAAATGGTCCATATGACTGGAGGTCTGTGCCCATTATCTGATCGATTGGCTTGAGAAATCTCACAGCAATTGATCTGGCTCGGTGGTTTTCTCCAACAGTTTCTAAAAGTTTTAGTCTTCCATTAAATGTTGCAGAAAGAATAGTTTCTTTTCTTTGTCGTAGTTCATCCTCAGAATCTAAAATGAATCTCTCTTCGTCAAGAAGATTCGTATAGTCAATTTCATCTAATGATGTTGCCTTTTCAATTCTAGTCTTCAAAAGAATCGAAGTCATCTCAGTTATCATTTTTACAAGTGATTCTGTAATCTTTGATTCTACTCCATCATAATCATGATTCTTTATGTTGCCAAGAAATTCTGCAATGTTGCGATACAAGTTAGGGTCTACCTCTTGAACCGTATCGTTTTCTACTTCGCGAAGAAGAATGGCATACAATGTGTTTACATCAATTTTTTTTGTTTCTGACATTTCCATATCCAACAATACTTAAATCATAGACCCCTTTGTGTTATGATCAAGGTGCAAAATTGCCATATAAAGTGATTGGTGGAGAACCAGTACCCGTTTCTTATTCTGCAGAAGATGTTTTCTCAAAAATAAAGCACGATCAGATAAAATTTATCGATTTACAATTTACCGGTCTTAGGGGAAGATTCCATCACACCACAATTTCTGCAAATCTGTTTACCCCACAACAGATGCAAGATGGACTTCCAAAACTTGATGGTTCCTCAATTGTAGGATTTGCATCAATCGAAGATTCTGACATGGTCTTAAAACCAGACCCAAGCACCTTTGCCATCATACCCTGGATGGCAAATGCAAAGACTGCCAGATTGATTTGTGATGTATACTGGGGAAAGGACAAGGGCAGGCTGGAATCAGACCCAAGAGGAATTGCACAAAAGGCTGAAAAATATCTCAAGACTCAAGGATTTGACAATAGTTACTGGGGTCCAGAGGTAGAATTCTTTGTATTTGACAAGATTACGTGGGATGTTCTCACTCCTTACAAGGGCCAGTCATATTCGATAGAATCCAAGGAAGCCCCATGGAACCAAGAAGGCAAGGGCTATCCAATGGCGCTAAAGAAAGGATACTATCCAAGCACACCGGCTGACACCTTGACTGAATTTAGAAACGATTGTGTTGAATGTTTGAATGAATATTTTGGTATACTGTGTGACAATCACCACCACGAAGTTGCTACTGCAGGTCAATGTGAAATTGATATCAGATATGA
>NZ_RCMC01000112.1 GCF_011319475.1 Candidatus Nitrosotalea sp. FS | reverse complement strand
AATTATTAGCATCAACATTCCCGCACGGTATACCTGTTGTGGCTTGAGTAGTCCTTCTGGCAACACTCCTGTGCCGCCACTAAACTTTGTCCTTTGCGTGTCAGTGTCTATCTGTCTCTTGTAGTCCCAATAGTCATTGAGCAGGTCCACACTTGCGTGCAATGCTGCTACTCCGACAAATGTCAGTGCCGCAAATCCGATATCAAATGTCTTGNCTGCAGAGCCAATTATTAGCATCAACATTCCTGCACGGTACACCTGTTGTGGTTTTAGCAGTCCCTCTGGCAATACTCCTGTGCCGCCGCTAAACTTTGTCCTTTGTGTATCGGTGTCTATCTGTCTCTTGTAATCCCAATAGTCATTGAGAAGGTCTACACTTGCATGCAATGCAGCTACTCCAACAAATGTCAGTGCAGCAAATCCGATGTCAAATGTATGATTCTGCCAGCTGTTTATTGCAAGACCAAGACAGACTGAAATGATTGATGCAAGCAAAAATCGTATCCTTACTGCACGAAGCCATACCTTTAGCATCATCATATCATCATCAGAAGGGGATTATTTTGATATATGTCTCTAGTATTATCGTAGTTTTTCCAAGTCTACGCTTTCAATCGGCTTTCTGCCGTTGAACCCTTCATCTTTTCCATGCCAGAACTTTATTTCAGTCTCTCCCTGTTTCCAGCACAACCATATCTCTTCGTTGAACATTAATGATGGAAAGTCAAGCAACCCTTGATCAATGCTTTTTACTGACACTCCTGTTGCCTCTAGGTCTTCAATTGACTTGTAGAATTTGGTTATCGCAGAATTGAGCTCTTGCTTTTTTATGATGTAATCCTTGAAGCTTGCCATGTATTTTGGATTATTCTCAAAGTCTGATTGTACTCTGGCAACCTGAACTTTTGCATCTAGTACGGTGTTGAATTTTTCTATGACTGACGGTAGCATCTTGTTTGCCTGCTCTAGTGTAAAATGGGAAAACATTATTTTTCTACCAATTATTGCCAGTTAAAAGTATTAGCGATACCATCATGGTATGGACGATATTGTCTCTGCAATAATTCTTGACGCAAGGTGTGATGTCCTGTCTTTTACGTCATAGTTTGGACAGACCTCCATCATGTCAAATCCTCTGATTCCTTTTTTTGCAATTGATTTTAGAATCAACGCAACTTCGGTATTTCTAAGCCCCAATGGCACCGGAACAGAAACTCCTGGTGCAAATGCAGGGTCGATTGCATCCATGTCAAGTGAGACATAGACATTCTTTCCTATCTTTTTTAGTATGGTTTCAATTGTTTTCTGGATTCCATCCTGGATGATATCAAACGGAGTGATCACCTTAATGTCGTATTTTTTGATGTTGTCAATCTCTTCTTTCTCAGGTGTCCTGATTCCTATCTGGATGCTTGTCTTGGTGTCAATGTATGGCAGCACATCATAGAATACAGACCCATAGTATCCATGAATAGAGCTGACAAAATCTGGATGTGCGTCAAAGTATACTAGTGATAGCGGTCCATGTTTTTTTGCAACCGATTTTATTATTTCAGTTGTTATGGAATGGTCACCTCCAATTGATATTGGGATTTTAGAGCCAGAGACTATCCTTGCTATTACATCTTCAATCTGGCTACGTTCGATATTTCCATAATCGTAAACTCTTTTTGAAATTCCCTCTGATGGTAATCCGAGGGATATCTCGTCTCCACGTTTGTACGTGTCCCTGACTGTAGATATCTCCCTTATCCTGTGGGGCGCCTCTGATGTTCCCTTGCGAAGTGCATGAGATTTTGATTCATCAGGAATTCCAACAATTACAATTTCAGACTCATCAAAACTGTCAGTGTTCTCCCAGCAAATCTTCATCATATGATTACAATTTTGTAATTATTAAAAATTCGCGCATGATGGAATGTAGATAACAGATCGGGATCTGCATCTTTTCTGGAAAATCACAAAACCAGCTGAATTTTAATGACTAGAGCTGATAAAACGCTATTATACTGAACCCAAAGTCGTCTAGTATGAAACAAGGTGCAGGCGAAACCATGATCCGATTGCTTTTTCCACACTGGATGGAAATCATGGCAGGAATTCTGGTAGGTACAAGTCTTATTCTAATATCTCACAAGTAAAATTTTTACTAGTTGTATGTCATGTCTTCCAGCTAAAACATGCTGGACCTTACCATTCCTTGATNGTTCGATATTTCCATAATCGTAAACTCTTTTTGAAATTCCGTCTGATGGTAACCCGAGGGATATCTCANTTGTTATGGAATGGTCCCCTCCAATTGATATCGGGATTTTGGAGTCTGAGACAATCTTTCCTATGGTATATTCAATCTGGCTGCGCTCAATGTTCCCATAATCGTAAACTCTTTTTGCAATTCCGTCTGATGGCAACCCGAGGGATATCTCGTCTCCGTGTTTGTACGTGTCCCTGATTGAAGATATCTCCCTTATCCTGTGAGGTGCCTCTGATGTTCCCTTGCGAAGTGCATGA
>NZ_RCMC01000155.1 GCF_011319475.1 Candidatus Nitrosotalea sp. FS | reverse complement strand
AAGGTCAAGTTGACGACTTGGTCGCCACCGCTTTTTTGATAGTCCACTGTTACTACCATTGGGGTTGCAGAAAAGTCATAGAGCTGGATCACAGGCCACGCGCCCAAAAATCCAGCATTGTTTGTAGATATCTGTCCTGCCTTTGATCCTGGGGCATTGAGGTTTAGCGCCTTGCTCTCTCTTACCACATGCTCATTTTTAAGCGAAGATGCAGTAGATGTGCAAGTCGCAGTAATTGTTGCAGCTGGATTCTGCTTGCCTTCTATTGCACCTGTCGCTGTACTGCCTATTGCAACTCCCTTTGTTTGTGTAAAATCAACACCTGTGGCAGTGACTGCGCTTACTGCTGAACAAAATTGGCCAAAGTTTAAGCCCTTTTCCGGAATTGGTGCAGTCGAGTCTGCAATCTGTGCCTGTTTACTATCTGCAAAGTACGCATACCAATTTCCGTCTGTTGCCTGAGCCATTCTTAATTTTTTGCCATTGACTGTTACGACAGGTTCACCATAAGCCTGGTCTATTCTGTTTATATCAGGATCAGCCACGATTACTTGGATTACTTGAGGACCGGCAAAGTAGTTGTTGAATTGCGAGTTCTCAGCAGAGACGAACAAGTTTGGATTTGTACTACCATATGCAGTATGTAACATATCTGAAAAAACAAAAGTTCCTGTAGCAGTGAATATGATTACAAACAATATGACACTGATTGTCTTGGTTACTATGTTATTACAAACCATGTATTCTACCAGTCATTTTCTTGTTGATACTGAATTTGTCTTGTATCTCACGATAAAGTTTCCAGCAAATTTAATTTTCAAAACTTACTTGGATATCTTCTTGTAATGACAATTACAGAAATGATTGAAACCACTACGATAATTCCCACAAGCGGACCAAACTCTGGAACTACTTGATTTTCATTAGGTGTTATTTTTGGTTCTGGAGCTGATTCATCTGCAATAAATCCAGTTCCCTCCACAGAATCATTTTGTTGCAACTGATTGTATATCTTGACTGGTATGCCAAGTTTTGTTGGTTCTCCGCCATTTACTCCCGACTCTGCTGGAACAGTTCCACCATTAAAGTTGCCGCTGTTTTGGAAAGCAAAATAAAGATTTGCCCAGTCATTGTATCCACTCAAAGTTGACGATGTTGTAGATGAACACCCTCCTCCTGAGATACCAAGCTTGTTGAGATTCTGTGAGTATGGCGCAGTATCTGTAGATGGATTGTTGTCTTGATTCCAGTCGTTTATTGTAGAACCAGTAGTGCCCTGCATGACTGCTCCACTTGGAGTGGCAAACCATATTGGCCTCTCGCCACTTGTAGGACATGATAGGGGTTGACCAGCTACTGTACCTGATGGTGGCGGTGGATTGTTGGATGGATACTGGTAGCTACCAACAGCACTGTCTGATAATGAATTTTCGTTCAAGGTGTTTAGGGCTGAGCGGGAAAAGTCAAGTGGTCTGCAAATATCAGAATTTTTTCTAAATTCGTATGTGTATGACATTACACTAAGATAGTTTGGCTTGCAGTTATCATCATCCTGCACATTAGTGGGTGGTGCCATACCGCCATGCCATAGGCCAAGATTGTGTCCAAGTTCATGCATGAAAGAGCTTTCTTGTTCATCAATGGAACCCTTGCCATTTGTCAGTCCACCAAGTGCCATGAAAAAATCATTTCCAATTATCTCTGCCCATCCTGTTGGTGATGGTTCAGGATTAGATGATGGAGGACTGTATATTTTGTTTACAAACATACCATAGTGAAACACTTGTCTCTTTGCTGTAAGGCAGTTGTATGAATAACTAGCAGGAATTCCAGGCGGTGTCGAGTTGTTGGGGCATGATGCAGAAGGTGCATTTTGTCTCTCAGCAATTGTTCCAAAATATGTCTGCTTTAGTTTTACATAGCTTGCATAATATCCGGGATAATTTGTAGACCATACTCTGACATTATTGAAGTGCTGTTGTATGTTTCCTGTCTGACTGAATACTGCATTTCCTGGGTCTTCGCCCATTTGAACGTGCAAGTAAATTGGAGTCGGTGCATTTCTAAATGCATTAACAACATCTGCTATGGCTGATGGATCTGGGTCATGGTTATTCATCCAGTCAAGTTCTACGTAAACATCTTTCTGGTTGGGTGATGGACAATCCCCTGGAGTTGATGGATTGCATGCAAGCTTGTACTGATATGTAACACCGGGATTGTTTGGATCAGTAAACGATACACGCAAGCCTACAAAGTTGTTGTCGTTTGGATCAGGTGTTGATACCTCCCAATTGTCACATATGCCATCACCATCACTGTCTCCACCATAGTTTGTACAGTCAATCTTTCCAATTCCAGTAGCCGCATAATTTGAATTACCTGCTGGATAATTACTATCAACCTCTGTATCTGCAAAGACATGGCTTGAGCCAAGTGCAAGCACTGAAAATATTGCAGTCATACACAAGTAGACCTCAAAATGTTTCATCTCGCAAGTATTTCTGTT
>NZ_RCMC01000237.1 GCF_011319475.1 Candidatus Nitrosotalea sp. FS | reverse complement strand
ATCTAACCTTCTGTAATTTCCGGTTCAACTAATTTTATCAGTTTTTCTAACGACTCTTGCCAACCTAAGTAACACATTTCTGTTGGAATAGCTAACGGAATACCTTCCTGAACGACTTTGAGTTCTGTGCCGCAAGAAACTTTGTTGAGCCATATTGACGTAATCATTTCTCAGGGCAAATCTGGGTTGTCAAATTTATCAGTATACTTTAGGAATTCATTTGGTTTAATTTCCAAAAACTTGCCGCCAAAAGAATGTTCGTTACCGGTAGAAAAATTGGTAAAGGACATTTTAAAACTGCCACCTACACGCGGATCCATTTGATGAACTACACACAAGAATCCATAAGGTGGAAGCCAAAAGGACAAGGCTTTGGGTTCTAGAAGGGCGCGAAATACTTTTTCGGGAGTTGATTTAACAACTCTGTGTAATGTTACGCTATTATTTGACATATAGAGACAATATTCATCCTGAATTTATAAGATAATCTATACAGAGTTTGAATTTCCTTCAAAGTGGTTTGTCAAATGTCATCTCATAGATTCCTTTTCCATTGACTAGGCCGTCATTTACATCAGCATCTATACCAAAAATCATCGATCGTGCATCACTTGAAACGGCAATCCCTATTGGACGCTCAGTGTACGGAGATGATTCTCTTCCATATACTAGCTTGTCAGTGCCATCATGAATATTTCGTAATTTAATAAAACCTGCAGAGCATGTTTGCGAATTTGCTGTACTATCCAGTGGGATGCACTGGTTTGATTGAACTGTATATAGAATTGAATTTTCACCGTGAAACCAAATCAGGTTTTGATATCCCGTAGTTGANNGTTTGATTGAACTGTATATAGAATAGAATTTTCATCATGAGACCAAATCAGGTTTTGGTATCCAGTAGTTGAGGTGTCAATGGTTGTGATACTGCCGGAGTTTACATCAAGCAGTTTCAAGCCAATTTGTATATTGGCAAAAGGTGGACCGCCAAATAGGTTGCAGGATATCATTGCATGCAGTTTGGGATTTAATGGATGTGTCATGTCTGTAAATGCAATATATTTTCCATCTGGACTTGGATCTATTTCCTGGAAAACTTCAGTGCCGTTATAGATTGATTTTATTTTGTTGTCTTGCTGATCAGCAATCCATAGTACAGTATAGTACCCTGCCCAGTCATTTCCGCTTGTGTCATTTACTTTGAGTGGACAGACCTTGGTTTGATAGTTATGTTCCTCTTGGTATATGATGTTTCCATCAGGCATGACATCAAAGACGTTTACGTTTCCACTCTTGGTTAGTTTTGTAAGAGCCTGGTTTTTCATATCATACTTGAATACATCTTGATTGTTCTGTCCGTTGTACCACCCGTCAAAGAAAATGACATCTGATACAATGCGAATCTTGTTGATTACGTCAAATTTCATTTTGATTGGAATCTCTTGTAGTTTCTGGCCATCACGACTTATCGTCCATAATGTGCTTCCGTCTGGATTTGCGTTGCCAAAAGCAAAGACTGCAAATTTTCCGTCTGGGCTCCAGGCAAAATATCCCAGCGATACTCCAGAATCATCGCCTATGTCGTGTGGGTTGTAGATGTTTCGTATACGATAGATATCTGAGAGTTTTTGCATGTGACCTGGTTGACCAGTTTCAAACCAGTTTTCATACATGAAAAAAGTTAATGTAGCGATTGTAACAGATGATACAATTAAAATTACAAGATGTAACATTTTCATTTTCTTCAAATCAACTCAGTGGCAATAATCTCGATGCTTTTTGTTCCGTTCTGAAATGGAATTGAAAATACTCTATCAGTTAGAGTAGTATGAATTTCTTTGAAATCGGTTTCTTGTCCATCTGCTAACATGTAAAATTGACCCATTCCTCTATCATTTTTCTTTATGTCAAGCAATGCTCTAGGTATTGATACAATCAATGTGCCATTATTTGTTGACTCNATTGACCCATTCCCCTATCATTTTTCTTTATGTCAAGCAACGCTCGAGGTATTGATACAATCAACGTGCCATTGTTTGTTGATTGCAATGATAAAATGAGAGATTTTGATTGTAAATCCATGTTTGCATCAAGGAGTTTATTGTTTCCTGATATGTTGTAATGTATTGTGAAATTAGCATTTGTAACACCAACGGTGAATGGATAGATTCCAGTNTCGAGGTATTTTTAGATGCAAATACAGAAAATTTCTGTTTTACGGTTTTTTGATGCTCAAACAAGTCATCAAATGATACCGTGAGAACATAATTTCCTGTCTGATTTATGCTTGTGTTTGCAGACAAGGCAGTGAATTTGAAATCATGCAGACTCGGATTAGATACACATTGTGGCTGGCTTGCCCATCCCGGTGACTGGTATTTTGAATCATTTTCTCTTGTAATTGTTGCCATGGTATCACCACATCCAGTGCCATACCCGGCAAGTGTTACTGAAAAGGAAATAGGATCATTTACTGTATAGTTTTCTTTCATTCCTGTTATGAACAGACTGGTGTAAGGCTGCTGTTGGTAGTCATTTAATTTTTCAACAAAGACTCCAAACGAGGTCAATGCTATAACAGATATTCCTATAATCATTCCAAGATGTAGAGTTTTCATGGA
>NZ_RCMC01000054.1 GCF_011319475.1 Candidatus Nitrosotalea sp. FS | reverse complement strand
CCACTATCTATCTTACCATCAGAAGTAAAGATCGAAGTTGATTGGTTGGCAGTAGTTGCTTTTGCAAGGCCACTCATTATTCTATGTGGAACAGAATCATTGTTGGTCCAAACTATTGTGGTACCAGTAGCTACCTGTACATTTGATGGTGTATAATGTACTTGGTTGTTGATATCAGATGCGCCGTATACTATACTTATGTTAGTAGTTGATGATGATTGTGTAGTGTTTGTANTGTGGTTATAGTATTGGCAGATAATACTTTTGCACTGCAGCTTACTTTCAAAGTCTCAGCGCCTGTAATCTTGCCTGATATGCTAAAGACAGAACCCTCTTGGTTACTGTCAACTATTCTTCCAAACAAATTGAGATGAATTATGTTTCCATTTTGATCCTGTGCATCGCCTTGGATGACAAAGTACTTGCTGTCTCGCAAGATGGAGACCTGCCAGACCCCGNTTCCATTTTGATCCTGTGCATCACCTTGGATGACAAAGTATTTTCCGTCTCGCAATATTGAGACCTGCCAAAGTCCAGAATTAAGATAGTGAGTATTTGCTATTGTAACAAGTCCATTGTCAAGTGTTGCTTGCATAGTACCTCCGCTATTCGATCCTGCAGTAATCTGTAAGGCAATACTTGAATCAAAAATANTTGCTATTGTAACAAGTCCATTGTCAAGTGTTGCTTGCATGCTGTTTCCACTATTTGATCCAGCAGTAATCTGTAAAGCAATAGTTGAATCAAAAATCGCTTTATTTCCTGAAAGATATCCAGAGGCATCAATCAAGTATTTTCCATTGGTTGAGAAATCAGAATAGGCATTAGGCAAATACAATGTAGTAGCTGCAAGTCCTGCAATTACCATTAGAAACAGGAATACGTATTTCACTAGATTACTCAACTCCGTATTGCATATTTAATTACTAGGTATAATTTATCCAACAATTAGGCAATTCCCAGTTAATTTTCTTTACAAAGTAGTTTTTGCATTAACCACACTTGATCCAAAATGTTGAATCATGTAATACTCTATGAATCCTCCAGCTAGTAGTAGTGCCACAACAATTCCTATCTCTATGATAGTTTGGCGCATCTCAGATTGTAGAGGTTTTTTTCTTATGATTGCAATTATCAACAAAAAGCTTCTTGACATTCCTATTGAATAAGCCGCAAGCTCCATCAATCCAAAAGGAGACAAGTAGAGTAACGCCAGCGGTGGGACTTTTGCAAGTGCAGGAGTCGTTGATACCAGTGCCCCAAATGCAAGGNTCAATCCAAAAGGAGACAAATAGAGTAACGCCAGCGGTGGAACTTTTGCAAGTATTGGAGTTGTTGATACCAGTGCCCNCTTCTTGACATTCCTATCGAATAAGCCGCAAGCTCCATCAGACCAAAAGGAGACAGGTAGAGTAACGCTAGTGGTGGGACCTTTGCAAGTGCAGGAGTTGTTGATACTAGCGCTTCAAATGCAAGACCTGTTGACCAAGCTGCAAATATGCCCCAAGCCAGCCCAAAACCTGGAATAAACATTGGCAGTGCAACTGATGCATTGTGTGCAAAAATTCCTATGGCATCAATTCCTTCAACTGCTTTTTGAAATTCTTTGAGAAATGATTTCGATTCCTCGTCAGATAATTTACTTTCAGTTCCAATTAAATAAGATAAAGAGAAAATCACTACAAAAATAACAAAAACTAGAACTCTTCGTTTTCTAAACAATGATCCAATTTTACTAGAACTATATTTGAGGTATTGGTTGTTGGATCAGATTTAATTAAAAGTCGTATTATGAGACCTTGTTGAAAGAAGAAGTTTCCTCTGCCATCACTTATGCACTAAGCAAAGGATTTCAGATTCATCCTGATGCGTTTAAGATATTAGAAAAAATTGACGTCAAGGAGCTTCAAAATATCATCAAGCAAGTTGTTCGAGAAAAATCTAAACAAAATTTGTTCTTGATTAATCAAAGCGACCTCAAGATGTTTGTAGAGTCGGAGATAGATGATAGAATTGAAAATAATCACGTAATTTTGTTTGATCCTACAAAAAAGGTCACTTCTGCAGAAGGAATTGAGGGTTTTCAGGCGTTATTCAAAGACAGGTACTCAAAACTGCTTAAAATCATGATGCAGCGTTCACAGTCAAAGAAACTAACCCCCATCTCAAACGTAACAAACGGCAAACTGGAGGAGGATACCTACATTGCAGGCCTGCTCATGGACAGAAGAATTGAAAGAGACGTTACAAAAATAGTGATAGATGATCCCACAGGATCAATTGAGCTTTTGATCTTCAATAAAGAGATACAGGAAACAGCAAACTCCCTGCAGATTGACCAGTTTGTAATGGTATCAATTGCAAGTGGAAAGAACGGAGGATTTTTTGTAAAAGAAATTCTTGTGCCAGACATACCTGATCATATAGCAAATCGCTCAAAGACTGAGACCTATGCTGTCTTCATCTCCGACTTGCACGTAGGAAGCAAATTCTTTATGGAAAAAGAGTTTTCAGAGTTTGTTTCATGGCTTTCAAGTCCTGATCCAATAGCACGAAAGGTCAGGTTTGTACTTGTGGGTGGAGACGTCATTGACGGTATTGGTANATCTTCAATAAAGAGATACAGGAGACCGCAAATTCACTGCAGATTGACCAGTTTGTAATGGTGTCGATTGCAAGTGGAAAGAATGGT
>NZ_RCMC01000242.1:1283-2752 GCF_011319475.1 Candidatus Nitrosotalea sp. FS | reverse complement strand
CTCAATGTGTACACTTCCAATCTCTTCTTCGCCTTCAATGAAAAATTTGATATTGCATGGCACATCTCCTGTTGTTTTCAAAAATGACTCTACTGCCTTGATTCTTGTAATCAGTTCTCCCTTGTCGTCAGCAGAGCCTCTTCCGTAAATCTTGTTTCCCTTTATTTTGCCGCTAAAGGGCTTGTCGTCCCACAGATCAAGCGGCTCTTCGGGTTGGACATCATAATGATTGTAAAACAATAGTGTCTTGCTGGGATTTTTTTTTGATTTCACTTCACCATATATTGCCGGAGGAACTCCTTTTTTGACACGAAGTATCTCTGCGTGTATTCCAGACTTTTTCATCATGTCAACAACCAATTTTGAACATTCTTCTAGCCCTAGATTTTTTGCAGAGACGCTTGGCTGTTGTATTAATTTTTGAAGATCTGAAACAAGNTTTTCTTGCATGTGTTATTTCACTTTATCAAATGGTTTCATGGCACTTGGTATAAAATCCAACAGATCAGTTGCCACAATATGCAATCCATATTTTTTTTGTGCCAGGTATCCCGCCTTGCCGTTTACAAATGCTGCTGCAGAAGCAGCCTTGACTGGGTCTTTGTTTTTGCACAACATTGAAGCAACTACACCTGATAGAACATCGCCTGTTCCGCCTACCGTCATGGCTGCAAGATTTTTAGGATTCAGGTATGTCTGTTTTCCGTCTGAAATGACGTCCGTTGGCCCCTTGAGAAGTATCGTGATTCCGTTTTCTTTGGCATGCTTTTCGACAAGCGCTGTCCTTGGTTTTATGCTATCAGGTGGAAGCTCGCCAAACAGTCTCCTAAATTCTCCGGCATGAGGAGTGACTGTAACCTTTTTGTCTTTAATTATTGGAATGATTTCTGGCACAAGGCAGCTTGCGTCAAGGGATATCATCACGGCCCTATCAAGAAGAGACGATACAAGAATTTTTAGTGCTTCCCTATCTTGGATTCCAAGACCCATTCCCATGGTGGCAGAGTCAAGCTCTTTTGGTATGATTCCAAGAAGTTTTTGTACAGAGCCCCTTGTCAGCTTGACGTCAACTAGCGGTACTACAATTAAATTTGGAGAAAACGAACGCGTTGCCATCACATTGATCTTGGGCACACATGTGTACACCAAGTCGGCTCCTGTTCTAAGTGCTGCAAGAGATGACAGAATTGGAGCACCATGGTAAAGATAATTTCCGCCAAGGACTAGAATTTTGCCATTGTCACCTTTTCGTGATAATGCCTTTCTTGCAGGTATGAAACTTTTGACTGTAACGGCTTGGAGAATTTTTGCCAACAGACGTTTTATTTTTTAAGAGATGATAAACTTTCGTCTTCAGTAGAATCTGCTTCTTCTGATTCAATCTCTGGCTGCTCCACTATTGGTGACAGGATTTTGCGCAAGCTTGGAGGTGTTATGACTTTGCGTGCAAATGCAACATAGGTTGTGTG
>NZ_RCMC01000242.1:0-1225 GCF_011319475.1 Candidatus Nitrosotalea sp. FS | reverse complement strand
TGAGGCACAACCACCCATGGGTCCCCTAGATCAACAATTACCACATCTGCATCTTTTTGAGGCATCTTTTTGGCAGTCTTGAGATCAAGTTTTGTCATGGTTACATATTTTGATACGCCTGCTTTCTCGATGTTCTTTCTTGCAATTGCCATGAAATTTTCATCAACGTCATAAGTGTAGATGTGACCCTTTGGTTTTACAAGGCTTGCAAGAAAAGTTGTAAACGAGCCGCTGCCAGTTCCAATCTCTACAATCTTGTGTCCGCTCTGTAATCCAATTCGTGCTGCAATATACCCCAAGTCTTTGGGATAAACAATTTGCGTACTGCGCTGACTTTTCATTACATAATCATAGATGGTAGGCTCTAGCGCAAAAATTATTTTTCCCTTGTTTGTCTTGATTGCAGTCCCAAATGGTTTTCCTATCACTTTTTTGTGATCAATTATTCCAACATGGGTATGAAATTTTTGTTTTGGCGCAGCCTTCATCAGCCATTTTTTACTATCATTATAAAAAAACAACACATTGTCGTTTTGCTTTATTTTCTTCAATAACTCAACCTGATCAAATGTGGATAAATAGCTTGACCCTGAAAATTTTCATTAACATCTAGATTTTGGTTTCTTCGCCGGTCTTGGGTTTTCTTTTGAGTATTCTTCCAGAGACAACAGATGCCACCCAGAAACCCACTCCAGTCCAGACCATTGTTTGTGATACTGAAAACATTCCTACCACTGTAAAGACAAGACCTATTCCTGCAAATATCACTGGGATTACGGCTTTGGTTGAGACCAATTTCTACATCCTCTCTGGTGCGTCAATCCCTAAAAGTTGTAATGCCTTGGCAAGTGTTTCCTTGAATGAATGCACCAAGCAGAGCCTTGCGTTTACGGTCGACTCGGAATCTGCCGTAAGTNAAAAGTTGTAATGCCTTGGCAAGTGTTTCCTTGAATGAATATACCAAGCAGAGTCTTGCATTTACTGTAGACTCGGAGTCTGCCGTAAGCACCTTGACATGCTCATAGAATGTGTTGAATGATACAGCAAGTTGGTAGCAATACTTGGCGATTATTTTGGGTGAGAGGTTCTTGGCAGCATCTTCTACCTGGAGGTCAAACTTGGCAATAACTTTGGCAAGGTCTCTTTCGTATATGGTATCTAGTCCATCAAGGCTTGTTTCAAAGTTTGGACTCTTACCAGCTTTTTCTAAGATCCTCAATGCACG
>NZ_RCMC01000146.1 GCF_011319475.1 Candidatus Nitrosotalea sp. FS | reverse complement strand
TCTAGAAATAATAAAACAAGAAAAGATCGATATAATACACTCCAACAACTTTGCACCAGCCCTTGCAGGTTCCATATTGTCAAGCCTGACCTCCAAGCCACACATAACAACAGTCCATGACATTTTTTCGCTTTGCGGCAAAAACTATTGGAAGCAGTGGGGAGCACAAAGTGACGTATCAAGAATAAACGTGTGGCTTGCACCGTTTTTTGAAAAAATGATGATAAAGCTAAGACATGACTGCATCCATACGGTAAGTGAAGCTACAAGAGATGACCTGTTAAAGTTTGGTGCAACAAAGCCAATACATGTAATCCATAATGCGATTGAATCAAGTACTACGCACAGTACCACACCAAACCCTTTGCAGTTTGTCTACATTGGCAGGCTGGTCTTTTACAAAAATATTGAGGTTGCAATCAAGGCAATAGAGATTGCAAAAAAAACAGAACCAAATATCAAACTTGTAATAGTAGGAAACGGTCCACACAGACATTCGCTTGAAGATCTTGTAAAAAATCTCAGCCTGCAACAAAATATAGAGTTCAGGGGATATGTAAGCTCTGGAGAAAAATCAAGAATTATTGCAGAATCAAATGCACTTGTCTTTCCAAGCTTGTGTGAGGGATTTGGGCTTGTAATTTTAGAGTCATTTGACCAATCACGACCAGTGCTTGTCTCTAATACGAGACCAATGTCAGACATTGTAACACACCAAAAAAACGGTCTTGTCATAGATCCACATGATGAAAACCAGTGGGCAGCACACATGCTTGATTTGATAAAAAACCAGCAAAAATCAAATGAGATGGGAAAGAATGGAAATGATACACTGACAAAATCATACAGTCAGGACAAGATGTATCAAAATCTACTCAGAATGTATTCAGATATAATCAAGACCTGAGACCAAGGCTTGTTATCTTACAGCAAATTTTACGGCAATTTATCCCTGATGGCAATTGTTCTCTGCAACGTATGCCCAACATAAACATCGCCTACAGAAGGAGTACGATCTATCGAATATACAGTATCAGTCACCAAGTAATTGTCCCCTCCGCGCCACTTCTCGTGTTTATCATATCTATGATAAGCTTGAGGTGAATCTGGCTGTGGCGGAGACTTGTCTCCAAAGTCCCACTTGTGTGTAAATGGAGGTATGCCACCACCCACTTGAGCTCGCATGTCCACACGAACCCCTGTTTGGATAACATCACATGGAACAGAGNGGCACAAATTTTACGGCAACTTATCCCTGATGGCTATGGTTTTTTGCAAGGTATGCCCAACATATACAGAACCTACACCAGAAATGTCTTCTACTGACCACACCGTATCAACGACCAGATAATTGTCTCCCCCACGCCAATTCTGTTGTTGATGANAACAGAGGGAGGATCACATGATGAAGACCAAAACTCCAAGCATCCAGTCAATCGAAGAGGACTGGGCAAAACAAGCATTGCAAATGGCCATACAGGCTCGTGTTTTTTTCCTGTATCATCATACCATGTAACGGTAACACTTCCTAGATATGGCTCAAATCTTGCAACAAGATATTTGTGAAACNAGACCTGTCCCCAAAGTCCCACTTGTGTGTAAATGGTGGTATTCCACCGCCCACTTGGGCGACCATGGTAACAGGAACACCTGTTTGGATAACATCGCATGGAACAGCAGGAGGATCACATGATGAAGACCGAAACTCCAAGTATCCAGTCAGTCGCAGAGGACTGGGCAAGACAAGCATTGCAAAGGGCCAGACAGGCTCATGTTTCTTTCCAGTGTCATCATACCATGTAACCTTGACACTTCCTAGATATGGCTCAGATCTTGCAACAAGATATTTGTGAAATGGATTTTGCACATACAGGTCTTCGTCTCCAATTCTTCCATGAGACCTTCCTGCAGAAGTATTCTCATCACCCCAGGTCCATTGTATAGATTTTCCCTGAACTACACCAACACCTATGCTAAACCCAGCTATATCATTTTCATATATCACACCTTGCGTCTGTAAAAAATTTATTTCTGACGGACCCTTGGTTACGGTAATCTTGATTGTTCTACTACTTCCGGTGACGGTATATGTTCCATCGTTTGCAAGCTCTACTGTATTTACCTTGGCGTAATACTCACCTGGCTGAAAATAGATGTAATTGCAAACAAGATCATATACAGGAGATTTTGGGTCCTTTTCCCCAAAGTACCACATCTTTTTTTCTTTAATGGTAACACGTGGATCGTGCAGATAAAATCCAACTNGATGGCGCTTGTTTCAAGATTTATCTCATTCAAGGTTATTTGCAGGATATAGAAATTCTTAGTTAAGGGTTGTTACAGCCAATAGAAAATTTTTGAACTATTTTCACAAATCTCTATTTGCTTTAAAATAATTATCAAAATATTACAAATAATTGAAAATTAACAAATTAATTTGATTTTTCATCTTTTGCCATGGAACATCTTGGCACCCTTGATGTCACGTATTCTTTGGTGAAAACTATCAATATCAACCTGCGAGGCAAGAAACTCGAACGCTTCTGCCTCTATCTCTTCTTCCTCTTTGACCTCATTCCAGATATCTACAATGGTCTTATCTTTTACATATTCAGCCAAGTATTGATTTCATTCCCACTTTTTCAAGACTCAAAGATTTTGTCATGTATCCCAACTAGAACAGCACAAATGTACACAGAAAATTAAATAAAATTATTGGAAGATTGTTCTGTAACATAGTTC
>NZ_RCMC01000067.1:1786-2895 GCF_011319475.1 Candidatus Nitrosotalea sp. FS | reverse complement strand
TGAATGGGGTTGGGTTGTCAGAGAAGGTGCTAGGATATTAAATGAGAATCATTGGTTCCCAGCAGNAATGAAAAATGGCTTGCCACAAACCTAGGAATTGAATCTGTTGCACCAAGAATGGTTAAGAAACATCTTGGTGTAAAAACAAAACCATTTTCTACAGATGAATGGGGTTGGGTTGTCAGAGAAGGTGCCAGGATATTAAATGAGAATCATTGGTTCCCGGCAGCAACTATCATAATTGGTTGGCCAGACGAGACGCCTGATGAAACTCAATACACTATAGATTTGATTGAAGATTTCAAGCAAACAAGAATGCGTGGTCTTGTTGCTCCCTTGTTGTATCAAGACTTTAATGAAAAGAATTCCATGCACTTTGGTAACCTCAATGAAGCTCAATTTACATTATTCTGGAAATCTTGGGAACACAATCTACGAGTCATTAATGATATAATACCTATAATTATTAGAAACAAAACTTTTGGTCCTCCAATGAAACTTGTCATGTATGGCATGATCAAAGCCGGAACATGGGCAATAATGCGCTATCTAAGAGGTTTGTCTAAGGATCTGTTCAATGGTACACTTCCAGAAGATATAATGGAAAAATATACTAGAAGCAGATCCGTAAATGCTCCTTCTTACACTAGATAGATTTTTTCTCTAATATTCTAATTGCTGCGTCTGCAATGGTATTTGATTTAGGGGTCAGGACCACAAAATAGATCTTGTCTGATCTTTCTGCAGTTTCTACACTCTTGAATTTTTTTAGATTCATGTCAAACTCTAATAACTTTCCATCAAGTTTTCCTTTTACATATATCATCAAATATGAATTTCCTGAAGCTGGGGTCAGAGGTATTATTGAAAAAATGTATCCTTTGTACGAGTTTACTGGCAATATATTTTTCATTGGCGGGGCCATTGTTGACATGGCAATAAATATGTCTTCAGCAGAATCAAATTCTTCAAATTCAAAATCCATTATTTATCTTTCATTGGTCTTGTATAATAATCTATAATCTGTGTATATGTCAATTAAAATACGTACTAGTATTTTTTGGTTGTACTTCTAATTGTGGTTGATTTAGTTGTAGAATTTTGTTCTT
>NZ_RCMC01000067.1:0-1764 GCF_011319475.1 Candidatus Nitrosotalea sp. FS | reverse complement strand
TTAGTCCAGTCTTTGCTGACACTGCAATTATTGATATTATTGCAATTGCAAGTACTAGAGCTGCGATTGGACCAAACTCTGGAACTATGATTGTACCCACTATGTCAATCTTAGTATCTCCATTGTGGAATGGAATACTTAGTATTCTTACATTCTGGTTTTTGGTCTCACTGAACTGTGTGATGTGTTTACCGTTTACTGTAACTATGAAATTATCATCTTCTAATCCAGCTGTATTCACTGTTGCTCCTGTCAAGTTTGCATCAGGATTTGGAGGCGGAGGTATCTTTGCATCGATCATGTTTCTAGGTAATGTGACGGTGATGGAACCATCTGAGTTTGTATTTAGTGTAATCTCAAGTGTGTACTGCTGTGGTAGAATATTCATGCTACTGACAGTACCACCTTTTATGATGTATGGTATATTGTAAGTTACACCTGATTCCTGTAAGGGATATGTACTGTTAACTGGTTTGGTAATGATGGAACTTCCATCGCCTCCATTATAATGGAATTGCACAGTTGCATTTGTGTATAATCCATACTGTGCCACTACTGTGTAATTACCTGCATTTTTCCAATATTGGCCAGTAGCTGGAAATACTTTGGTAAAACTTCCGTCTGCAGTTGGTGATAATTGACCTATGAAAACTAGATTCTTTAGTGGGCTGATGACCCTAATCGTTACATCGGTTGCATTGAGGCGCTCTCTTACATGTCCTGTCATAATAACAGTATCTCCTTGATTGTATGTAGACAAATCTGTTTTGANTGATGTGTTTGCCGTTTACTGTAACTATGAAATTATCATCCTCTAATCCTGATATGTTTACTTTTGCTCCTGTCAAGTTTGCATCAGGATTTGGTGGCGGGGGTATCTTTGCATCGATCATGTTTCTAGGTAATGTGACGGTGATAGAACCATCTGAGTTTGTATTTAGTGTAATCTCAAGTGTGTACTGCGGTGGTATAATATTCATGCTACTGACAGTACCACCTTTTATGATGTATGATATGTTGTAAGTTTGACCTGATTCTTGTAAGGAATATGTACTGTTGATTGCCTTGGTAACTGTGGAACTTCCATCTCCACCATTGTAGTGGAATGTAGCGTTTGTATTTGTATATGGTCCATATTGAGCTATTATGGTATAGTTACCAGCATCTTTCCAAAGTGGTCCTGTGGCTAAAATTGTCTTGGTAAAACTTCCATCTGAAGATGGAAGCAACTGTGCTACTGAAATGAGATTCTTTAATGAATTGAAAACTCTTAGTGTGACGGCAGTTGCATTTTGGGGCTCTCTTACATGTCCTGTCATGACGATGGTATCACCCTGATTGTATGTTGGTAAATCTGTCTTGATAGCTATTGGGGCCAAAGTGGATAAACTGATAGAAGTTCCATTTTGATGCAACAATTTGTATGCTGTTGTCACGTTGGCATTTGGATTGGATGGTNTCACCCTGATTGTATGTTGGTAAATCTGTCTTGATAGCTAATGGGGCTAAAGTGGATAAACTAATAGAAGTCTCGTTTTGATGCAATATTTTGTATGCAGTTGTCACATTCGCATTTGGATTGGATGGCCCAGCTGTTTGTGCATAAGCTGGTACTGTGATTATCGCAATACTTGCTGTGATTATTAATAATAAATAAAAGATACTTGATCTTTTCATACTTGCTAGCCAATACTCAAGGATCTTGAGTATTTATGTATTGATAAAAGAAAATTTGACTTGTAGTTCTAGTATTTTGGCATAAAT
>NZ_RCMC01000243.1 GCF_011319475.1 Candidatus Nitrosotalea sp. FS | reverse complement strand
GTGAGTAAACCAAAAAACCTACTCCTCCCAACATTACGGCGATACCCGTATAGACAGTAAGACGGCTGATAGGCTCAACTGTATCACAACTTGGACAGTACATGCCAGTACAGACAAAATGTGCACACAATTCATAACCATAGATTGCCAAAAATAATCCACCAATTATCAAGATGATTCCCAGCATAGAAAGAATTTTCATTTTCTAAATTTTATACAAAAGATCATGATTTTAAGAATCTGCCATATCCCACTACGCCATTTTCACTTACGTTCCAGACAGCAGGCTTTATCCACAGATTTCCTAGACTGTCAGCCTCAAGATATAATGTTGGAAGTGTATTCGAGGGTGGAGCTTGAAGCGAAGCAGGACCCGCAACCGCCTTTCCAGAAACTGGATCATACATGCTGCCATGACATGGACACTGGCCTTTGTTATTTCCACCAATTTCACCTACAGGTTTGTACTTCCACATGCACCACAAATGCAAGCAGATTACACTGTATACACGAAAGGCGGTAACATCTTTGACACCTCCACCTAGATCTTCAGGTAATCGAATCAGGTTCCATTTTCGAAATGCCTCTTGGTCAAGCACTGAATCTCCGGTTGATGGATATGTGATCAGTTCTTGATGATTTATCGGAAATGAATTGACGTTTGCAAAAGTGCCATCAGATAAGGCGACTTGTGCTTTTTGCGGAGATGAATTATCAGGGTTTGGCATGAATTTTCCCCATTGTATGAAAGGTGTAAATGCTAGAGCCACCCCTCCTGCTCCAAGCAGTTTGAGAAAATCCCGTCTTGATACATCGTTCTTGTCCACGGCTTGGTCGGACACAGTTTCCGGTACACTCAAAAAAATTTAAGGCTTGTTTAACAATCCTCTATTGTTCTTAAATAATAGCGGCAGTTACAAAACGGTTACAAAATAAAATATATTCATTGTTGTTCTAGAGACATAAGCAAAGCTCAAGATTGTTGAACATAAAAAAAAGAGTAGGAGAATTTTTTTCTCTACTTCGGGATAGTCAGGGCAATTTGCAAGAGTTCATTCATAGATCTCATACCTGAAACACTATACCATGTTTTATCATGATCATTGAAGAACTCTACTCTTCCTGGCATAGGAATTGGTTTACTATCTAGTACGGTTCCGTTCAATTTTACTACATCTGCACCCTGAAACGGTTCCCATCCAATTCCTTTGTAGCCATTGACATCAATCATCTGCAACTTTGCAGTACTGCCTTTCAGATTGTTAAGTTCTTTTTGGGCTTCTGTTGCGCTATCACCCATATTTGGATTATAGGCGGCAATTACCAATATAGAACCTCGATACAATTCATCAGGCAATCCATGTACTTGACACAACGGATGGTCTGAATACCACAGGAATACATCAGCTGCATTTTGATCAACAGCTTGCAGTTTGTACCCTGTCAATATCGGATCCATCACAGGTTGTTTAATTGGGTATTTGAAAGTCACAGAGTCGAGAGTCGTTGGAAGACATGCATTACTTGTTGCTGAGACTTGGTCGTTTTTACTTGCCATGGTGGTTGTAAGAAATATTGTGCTAGCTAAGGCTAATACAATAACCGGTGCCAAGAGAATAAATTTTTTATTCATGCTCATTCACCAAATGCATCCCATGCAGAATTGGAGTTTGCTATTGAACAACCACTAACAGTATAGTCGCGTGGGCCTGTGCCTACATTATCTATTTTTGGGGTACCGCTATACGATGCAAGGTAAGCCAGTGCATATCCATTTAGTGCATTGCATTTGTACTGTGCATTTTGACTAAAGTATTTATCAAATGACAGTGAACCACTTACCCATTCTGCAGTTTTAAGTACATCAAAATATCCTGGCATGTCATCAACACCGCTTGCATATGTATATGCAAGATTTCTTGCAGTACTTCCTGCAATGGCTCCTCTGGTGTCAATAGATCCGTATGCTACATCATTGAAATCACCAAAGTAGGTTGATGCTGTCCAAGAGTTCGAAGTTGAAGAGTCTTGTTGTACAGTTGCAGTAAATGATTGTCCCACAGTCATAGTTCGATACAAATTATGTCCTACGTTGGAGCTACCAAAATAATCATATGTCATATCATAGATGTGTACTACTCCAGATGTATCTTTGTAGGCAAAATAACCTGCACCAAGACTATCACCGCTTGGAAGATTCATGTAAACCATGTAGTCTCTGTGTCCTGTAATTACGCCACTCGCACTTATGAAGGGTGAATCCTTGACAGTTAGTGATCCTGAAACGCCGGCTAAATTATAGCCACTCGCCATTGTTACTCCTTGTTGTGCCGAGTAAACTGATGCATGTGCTGAGACAGGCATACTTGATATGATCACTGCGGCTATTATGGTACTGAAGATCAATTTAGTTGTGTTTGTTGGTTTGTTTATCATTTTACATTCTCCTTTTGCTTTTTGTGTGTATGAAGTGGTCCATCTTCATACCACACGATCGATTGACCATATCATGTGAAACACATGACATATCGCGGTTATGGTAANNCGGTTATGGTAAAGCATGTCCAGTACAGCACACCAAAGATATTAAGCCACGCTTATGAGCACAGTAGTACTACAACAACTAGTACGATTGTTCTAATACAATTTTCTGAAAATCTAAAATTATTATTTTGAAAACTTTTGAACTAGTTCAATCCCGAACTCGTTCACACTTATCAAATGTGATCCATCCTTGCCCATATCTTTTTTGATAAGATTCATGATTTCAAGCCAATTGAGATACTGAACACATCTTTTGTAGCCAAGATTACACGTCATGGAGATGTGCGTTTTCTTTGATTTACTATTATGACGTAAAAAACCAAGTATGCGTAGAACCGTCTTCCATTCTATTCTTTGAGGTATAGATTCATAGCTAGAATCCAGAACTTGGTTCGTCCGGGACATGA
>NZ_RCMC01000271.1:3912-57895 GCF_011319475.1 Candidatus Nitrosotalea sp. FS | reverse complement strand
CGGAATGTTTTGGATATTTTTAACAAAACAGTGCATTAATTCTGGAGCATCACCCTTTTCAAGATCGTGGAAAAGATCTAAAGCTAATTCATCTGCTTCTCCCACAACAACAGTGTCAATACCATGAATTTTCATCCTATCAGTTTTTGCAAGTTCCCATGCACCGTTACCACCAACTACAACATGGAAGTTGTACTTTTTCTTTAGTTGAATTATTTTAGCACACATTCTCTTGAATTTCATTGCAACGTAAGAGAGTTTTTCTGGTGACATTGTAGTAGTTACTGGAGCCATACCAAGTGGATCCATTACATTTATTCCAACTACTTTAGTGTCAGGACCAATGCATTTTTCAAGATAATCAGGATTTGCAATAAACACATCTTCTCTTTTGTAACCTTGTAATAGTGCAGATTCAACCCTACGCAACCCCACTTGAGCAACTTTGGCTTCACCAGTTATTTGGTCAGTCTCAACTGGAGGACAAAATACCTTGTCAAAGACCCATTCAGGGACTACTTCGTAAGGACCACATGCTATAAAACCATAAAGGAAATTACCTCTATAGTTAGTCATAAGGCTACGATCTGCAGTTAGAACTATTCTCCTTCCTGCCATTCCTTTCTTCGAGTTCTTTCTACTATGATATAAATCGTTTACCTTATCATACAATTTTGAAAATTTTTACTTTTGACATATAAATCGGTGACATATACTAGATACAGTGAGCGGAATAGAACCACGACATGTTGAAGCACATCAAAAAGAGAGTAGTTCGATAAGAGATTTCGTATTTGGATTTGGTGATGGTATAAACACATCATTAGGACTTGTTGCTGGTGTTGGAGGAGCAGAAGTATCATCCAACATAATCATACTTGCAGCCATTGTTGCAATGTTTACGGGTGCAAAAGCAATGGCAGTTCAAAACTATCTTGCTGTAAAATCACAAAGACAGATTTTAGATTCAGAAATTAAACGTGAAAAATGGGAGATGGATAATGTTCCAGAAGCAGAAAGAAGAGAAATAGAAGACGTATACAAAGCAAAAGGATTCACGGGTCAAGATTTAGAAAAAATTGTAAACAAAATAACATCAGACAAGAAAGTTTGGTTAGATACAATGCTTACAGAAGAACTCAAATTGAATTTAGAGATAGTTGGAAGTCCTCTAAAGAGTGCGTTTCGTATGTTTGGTGCTTTTCTAGTAGGAGGAATACTACCAATCATTCCATATTTCTTTTTGAGTGGATTTGTTCCACTTTTTGTAGCAATTGGAGTTAGTCTTTCTGCATCTTTCATAATAGGAGCAATAAAGTCAAGGATTGCCAACATCAGTATGTTACGAGGAGGATTAGAGATGGCAGGGCTTGGAACCGGTATTGCACTCATAGGATATGGAATAGGATCAGAACTAGGAAGTCTTGGAATTATTAAGACCTAGTTTTCTTTCGCACACTTCTATTTGCAATATTGGCTGCAAATGCACCTGCACCTATTCCATTGTCAATGTTAACAACAGAAAGTCCAAGAGTACAACTTTGTAACATAGATGCAAGTGCCGCAACTCCTTTTTCCCCATAACCATATCCAACTGATGAGGGAACTCCAATTACTGGTATATCCACCAAAGATGAAACTACTGATGCAAGTGCACCTTCCATGCCAGCAACCACGATAATTACATCAACCTCTTCACGTATAACTTTCTTAATTACTGGAAAAAGTCTGTGAATTCCAGCGATTCCAATATCATAACTACAGATACATTTGCATCCCATAGATTCGCATACCAATCTTGCTTCTTCAGCTACTCCAATATCAGAAGTTCCTGCTGTCAGTATACCCACCTTTCCTCCCGTTGAACCTAATTTTTTAGAGTATAATATAGTGGTGGTATTCTTTCCAGTGTATATTTTCAATTTATTTTTTTTAGAAAATGCCAATATCTTCTTGTAATGATCTTTGTTTATCCTAGAGAGAATAACAGAATCTGCTTTAGATGTGAGTGTAATGATTATTTTTTTAAGATCCACAAGTTCTTTTTTTTCAGCAAATACGACCTCTGGTATTCCACGTCGTAGTTTTCTACTAACATCAATCTTGGCAAAATCTTCGATTTTTTCAACAGAGTAAAGGGAAAGCAATTTCTTGGCTTTTGATACGCTTATCTTTCCAAGATCAAGTGATTCCAATATCTCTGTTAGATCCAACACTATTTGATAATTAGAGTGTAGTTAAAAATTTAATTAGTATTCAAGATTTGAAATGGCGTTTTTGACGCTTTCTACTCCCTTTTTGAACCACTCTTTTTCATTTGAATCTAGTTCTAGCTCTATTATTTTTTTAACGCCATTCTTGCCAATAACTGCAGGAACACCAATGGATACATCAGAATATCCATATTCACCATCCAGATATGTTGCCACAGGAATGACTTGCTTTGTGTCGTTCAATACTGCCTCTACAATAGTAGATATTGCATTGCCTGGCGCATGAACTGTGGCACCCTTAAGTTCGATTACCTTTGCTGCAACCTGTCTTGTACCCTGTACAATTTCCTCGATTTTCTCTTTTTGTAATATTGAAGATAATGGCATTCCTGAAACTGTAGAGAATCGTGGTAACGGCAACATGTTTTCACCATGCTCGCCTATAACAAGACCGCGTATGGAGTTCCTTGAATAACCAGTGGATTCATGAATGAACTGTGTAAAACGTGACAAGTCAAGCATGCCACCCATTCCAAATACTCGATTCTTTTGGAATCCTGAAACTTTGTACGTAAGATATGCCATTGGATCTAACGGGTTAGTCACAGGAACTATCATGGCATCTTTAGCAAATTTCTGAATGTTTTCTACAACACCCTTGACTATGGATGCGTTTATCTTCAATAGATCCATTCTTGTCATTCCAGGTTTTCTTCCAGAACCAGCTACTACAACTACAATATCAGAGCCTTTCATTTCAGAATAATCATTTGATCCCCTAACGTTTACGTCAATTCCTTTTTCTGCCAACATGTGGTTTATGTCCATAGCCTCTCCCTGCGGCAGACCTTGTACTACATCTAATAGCAATATTTCGTCTGTGACTTTTCTAAGAGCTGTGAACAGAGCTGCAGCCCCGCCTACTTTTCCTGAACCGATGATTGTAATCATAAAAGGCCCTCAATGTAATCTCTAATTAAACTTGACTGTCCATACTAGACTCATAGTAATGATGATCTAGTAATCAGATTATGAATCAAATTACAATTTATATGCATTCCAGTATGTTTAGAAAATTATGGTACTTGTAATTGATGCACAGGTAGCTGGCATTTCAGGAGATATGTTACTTTCTTCACTAGTCAACATGGGTGCAAACAAGTCCAAAATCACAGATGGTTCATATTCAATTGAAGAATTTCTCAAGGGCTCTAAAATTACAAAGATGAACTTTGAAAAAACTGTCAAATATGGAACAGAAGCAACACATCTTGTTTTAGAGACAAGTGAAAACTATCATGAGAGAAAAGGAATTGACATTCAAGAATGCATTTTATCTACTTCAGACAAGATAGGATTATCGGAAAAAGCCAAAGTTTTTGCAAAAGAAAGCATAAGATCATTACTTCACGCAGAGTCAAATATACACGGAGAACCTCTTGAATCAGTACACTTTCATGAAGCATCAAGCATTGATACAGCCATAGACATCATAGGCTCTGCCATTGCGTTAGACGATTTGAAATTGTTTTCAGATGAAATTGTTTCAACTCCAGTAGCAGTGGGTGGAGGCACTCTAACATTTTCTCATGGAACAGTGTCTAATCCTGCAAGCGCAATTCTTGAGATATTTCGTGGTTCGGACATAGCAATTTGTGGAGGACAGGCAAAAGAAGAACTCACCACTCCAACAGGTGCAAGCTTACTTGTAAATTTGGTAGACAGATGCTCAGAATTTTATNCGTGGTTCTAACATAGCAATTTGTGGAGGACAGGCAAGAGAAGAACTCACCACTCCAACAGGTGCATGCTTACTTGTAAATTTAGTAGATAGATGCTCAGAATTTTACCCTACAATGAAAATAAAATCAATAGGATATGGTGCAGGAAGTAAAGATTTTGACGGATTTCCCAATGTTTTAAAAATTGTCAAAGGTGAACCAATAGAAGAATTTCAGTTAGACACCATACACGTTCTTGAAACAAACCTCGATGATGTATCTGGTGAAACAATAGGACATATGATTGACAGATTAATTGCAAATGGTGCAAAGGATGTAACTGTAACGGGCGGTATAACAAAGAAAGGAAGACCTACCAATCTTGTTTCCATAATATGCGATTCTTCTTCTACAAATACCTTGATCAATACACTAGTTTCAGAGACAGGTACCTTGGGAGTACGAGTAAGATCATCTAGCCGCTATCTAGTTCCAAGAGTAATTGTTTCAGTACCAATCTTAGTGCAAGGGAGAAATTTTACTGCGAGATGTAAGATNTCGCTATCTAGTTCCAAGAGTAATTGTTTCAGTACCAATCGTAGTGCACGGGAGAAATTTTACGGTAAGATGTAAGATTGTAAAACATGAAGAAACAATAAAACATTTCAAAGTAGAATCAGATGACATCAAGACGATTTCAGACGCATTATCGTTATCATTCAAAGCAACATCAGACCTGATATCAAGTGAGGTCAAACGGAGATTAAACATAAAATGAAACAGATAGGAGATCTAGTAAATTGGTTTCATGGAAAAGAAAAAGTCTTGGTAGCTCTTTCAGGAGGAGTGGATAGTGCTCTAGTAGCATATGCGGCTCAAAAAGCATTAGATAAACAAGCTATTGCTGTAACTGCAGATTATAAGACACTCTCCCAGGAAGAGTTGGAATCTGCAAAAAGAGTTTGTCAGGAAATAGGAATTAGACATATAGTTATGGAGTATAGCGAATTAGACAATCCTGATTTTGTAAAAAATGATCAAAATAGATGCTACCATTGTAGAACAGAATTAGCAGAGCATTTACTTGAATTATCAAAAAAAGAAAAAATCAACTTAATTACAGATGGCACTAATCTTGATGATCTTACAGAATATAGACCTGGAATAGCAGCGCTGAAAAAAAATGGAGTCCAGAGCCCCCTAGTAGAGAGCGGATTTACAAAAACAGATGTTAGAAATGTTGCAAAAATAATAGGCCTTTCCATTCACGACAAGCCATCTAACTCATGTTTGGCATCACGTATTCCATGGGGTAATACAGTTACTGCAGAAAAACTTGAAAGAATCGAGAAAAGCGAGATCATGGTAAAACAACTTTTTGGAGTTAGACAGGTAAGAGTTCGTGATTTTGGAAACAGTGCAAGTATCGAAGTAGACAAAAATGAGATCAACATGCTAGATGATGAAAAAAAGATGACCATACTAAGGAGATACATGAATGAATTGAAATTTTATGATCTCAAGATAGATCCTAACGGCTATAGACCAGGCAAACTCAATGTGATAACAGATTGATCTATCTAGACAATGCAGCATCTACACCTGTTCATGAAAAGGTCATAGAAGAGATGATACCATATTTTAGAGAACAGTATGGAAATCCTTCTTCCATACATAGACACGGCAGACTTGCAAATGCAGCCATTCAGAGTTCAAGAAAACGAATTGCGTCTTTGATAAATGCAAACAGCAATGAGATACTCATAACGTCGGGGGGAACAGAGTCAAACAATACTGCAATTTATGGCATAGCATCACAAAGCAAAGGAAAACACATCATAACATCAGCCATAGAACACGATGCAATACTAGAACCATGCAAACGGCTTGAAAAAGAAGGGTGTAGAGTATCTTTTCTCCCAGTTGATAAACATGGTTTTGTAAATCCTGAAGATCTTAAAAAAGAAATTTCAAATGACACGTGTCTAATTACCATAATGTACGCAAATAACGAAGTTGGAACAATACAGTCAATAAAGAAAATGGTCCAGATTGCAAGAGAGAAAAATATTATTTTTCATACTGATGCTGTTCAAGCAGTAGGAAAAATTCCCATAGATGTCAAGGAGCTTGGAGTGGATTTACTTTCAATATCATCACACAAGATAAACGGACCAAAAGGCGTGGGAGCATTATACATCAGAAACGGTGTAACTATATCTCCTCTAATATTAGGAGGAGGTCAAGAAAATGGACTTCGATCAGGTACAGAAAATGTAGCAAGCATCATAGGATTTGGAATGGCATGTGAACTTGCAAAGAACAACATGAATGAAAATACAGATTATCTTAAAAGATTAACTACAAAATTAACCACAAGAGTGCTGCATGAAATACCAGCTACTACTCTTAATGGTCATCCAGATATAAGGACCCCCAATAATACTCACTTTACTTTTCTTGGAGTAAACGGAGAAGATCTGATAATAAAATTAGATGAAAATAAAATATCTGCATCTACGGGTTCTGCATGTTCGGTAAAGATACAGAAAGCATCACATGTTTTAAAAGCAATGGGTTTTTCACACGAACAAGTCACAGGTTCCTTGCGCCTTACTGTAGGAATAACCAATACAGAACAAGAGATAGATCAAACTGTGGATGTATTAAAAAATGTAGTTCAGGAACTACGTGCGGTGTCACCATACAAAAGCAAGTACAACTTTTAGTCTTTGAAAATTCAATTATGGTAGAATTTGAATTTTGTATTGACTTTGATCGGTAAGAGGTACTAGAGAGTCCATTCCATCCCATATGTAAATTTCAGCAGAATAAACACCAGATAACACTGGTACCCAACTGATTGCTGCGTTTGTAGTAGACAAATTCACTACGTTACTATCTAACCATTTTAGGAAAACCACTTTGTTGTTACTATCTTTGATTTGAACAATGTATGAAATTTTCTGAGAATTTTGATATTTACTTGAGATCATACTATTGAAGTTTACCGTTTGTCCAACATGCGGGCTTTGTAATAATGGTCTTCCAGTATGATCACTTATCTGAGTTGAAGCAGAGACCAACGGCATTGTTACTTGTGGTACATATGGATTTGTGAATGCAGTAGATGGAGTTTTAGTAGGAATTGCCACTGTTGAACCAACTACGACAGATCTACCATATTTATCTCGAAAATCATGATACCATGCCTGAACATTACCACCTATAGGAGATATCAGAGTAGTTTTATCCTCATTGCATATTTGAGAAGGCATTTTAAAAATTCCTTTAAACACACCTGTACCTGGCCCAGTTTCAGTTAATGTAAAACCAGTAGCAGCAAGACCACCATATGCAATTCCATTTATGGTACAGTGTTGGAATCTAAATCCCTTAATCCAGACTTCTAGGAGAATGTTTCCGTTATTATCTCCGACTGTATCATCAGCTGGAGAGTTTGGATCATTGACACTTGCATAAGTTACTATAGCATCAGCATCTGTGGCTAGATCAGGATCATTTACTGTTATTGTAACATCAGAGCCGAGTCTATAGTTAGGCGAGTCAAGTGTCACTGTACCAGTATTTGTTGGAAGATTGTGTTGCGATGTAACTGTTGTAGATGTTCCTCCCTGAGTACCTAGAACTGAAAAATGTATGGCGTTGGAATCTGTAAGTTCCGTATTTACTAGAAATTTAATATTACTACCAAAAGTTTGAAGGCTTTTGATCAAATTGGGATCAAACTGATTTAGTTGATTTATTACTGCATATTCAATTGTCCCAGAAAATACGCCCGAGTTAGCAGATGTTTCCTGTAACTCAGCTCGATAGATAGCATTGTTCACTTGTTGGTTATTATTATTTCCAAAAGAAAAGAGATCAAACACAATAGGTTGGGTGTCACTTGGGTTTGAAATCGTACCAGGTGTATTGAAATTTATTTCTAAATATACAGGAAGATTTGATGATATTGATTGTATTGAGGCTACCGTGGCGTCGCTTATCTGGAGTAGACCATTACCTGATACAATTGTGCCTGGAGCTACAACCGGAACTGGAGAATTACCGATGGATCCAAAATACAAAGTCATTGTAGTACCTGAAAACGAGTTTATTCCAAGTTGTTGTTGAAATGATCGTAGATCATAATTAACCCAATTGGTTCCCTTGGAATTTGGCTGACTAGTATCTATAAGCAAGTTCTTCAGAGATTGTGCAGAAACTCCAAGATTTAATGTAATTTTCTGGAAATTCGACATTGATTGAGATCGAGTATCAAGTATCAGACGTAATGAATTAGTATCAAATACAGCGGACGGCACACTAATTGAGCTGGAGCTATTATAGAATTTAACATCAGAAGAACTGCTCAATGTTATTGGATTTCCAATCTTCAGAGTGGGTATTTTCGACGAGGTTTTGAAAATATTTAGTTGATCAATCAAATTGGAATTAATATTTTGATCATTATCTACTAGAGTGATTGTTTCTCTTTGACCTGGACCAAATTGACTTGGACTATTACCAACAGCCAGACTAGCATCAGAATTACCTGAAACAATAGAAACGCTCTGAAGATTATAGGTAATTGATCCAGCGTGAGATCTAGGAGCATTTGGTAGTATCCCTATGGTTGACACACTGGCAACAGAACTCTGAAAAATTCCAGTATGTGGTCCTGTTTCTACAAAAGTCACTAGTTTGTTATATACACTGTTAAGAGATGAGCTTGTTTGAACAGAGTTAGTCTTTAGATTAACAACATCGGATGTATCCATACTCAACCGCCCATTATCTTTGAAACCAAGACTACTCAGATATGGCNATACACCGTTAAGAGATGAGCTTGTTTGAACAGAGTTAGTTTTGAGATTAACAACATCAGATGTATCCATACTCAACCGCCCGTTATCCTTGAAACCGAGACTACTCAGATATGGTATCAGATTTACTAGACCGGGACCACTTGCACTCCTACCTGATTCTGCAAATGCTTGGTAAAATGTTGCAGAAGAAGGACCTACATTAAAAGTCCAAGAGTCTTGAGATGTAGGATCTATACTTAATTCTACATCATTAATAGTTGCAAAGACATCAGAACCTGACGGATACCCAGTTCTATCAAGTTTTATTGAGATGTTTGGAATATCAGAATAGTCAAGATCTACACTTTGTGTACTGGTTGAACTATCATACTCAATATGTACACTATTACTAAGTGCGAAGAGTTGAATCATGGGCCATACGTTTGGATTTATACCTATTTGACCAGATGGAACCTGCGGATTAGTATTCAAGGAAGGAGTATTTCGTACAACGTTATTTTGACTAGATGGAGTAGTAGGAGTACCACTACACGAATTGAAACTTGCCTGTTCCTTGAGTTGTACCAGACAATCCTGCAGAATCTGGGATTGCCACTCCATCAGTTTGAGATACATCTACTCCTAGAACAGTGGAAGGTGTAGAGCTTGAACAAAAAACTCCAAAATCAATGCTTTGTCCAGGAGAGCCAGATGATGCTACCTGATCAGCTTGTTTTGCGCTATCAGTATTGGCAAAAAATGCGTACCAAGCACCATCAGATCCCTGGGCCATTTGAAGATGTTTTCCGTTTATTGAAACATTTGGTTGGCCTATTGCTTGATCTAATTGAGTATTATCTTCTCGTACAATAACTTCTGTTACCATCGGTCCAGAGATATGGTTATCAAAAAGACTATTTTCTGCAGAAACAAAAAGATTAGGATGATCTGAATAGGCAGACACTGCAGGTGAATACGTAGTAGTAGGTATTATCAGTGAGAAAGCTAGAAAAATTATCAGAATTTTATTCAACTTGCTAATATAAGAAGACGTATGAGATAATGTTGTCGAATAATTCATACTGCATTTCTCATGTCATATAATTCGCACATTAAGTTTTAACTAGGGTCAGAAATCAAGTGCGTCATGGTAAAACCTAAACCAATTATAATAATAAGCGGAATACTAGTATTAATCGGAATTGCAATAACTGCATATCAATCCCAGACAACTTCAGAAAATCTTTCAAATCAACAAAACACTCTAGCCATAGGAGCACAAATGGTAGTTACAAAAGGTATGAATCCAGAGAATAATCAGAATGGAGTATATTCTATTCAAATAACAGATTTTAGAAATGATGATAATGTCAAAACAACTGTAATTGATCCCGTGGGCACACCACTAATAACAAAAACAATTACGAAAAGTCCTATTCAAGAAATGTTCAAGATCACATCATCTGGAAATTATACACTGCAGATAGAGAATCACGGACAGAGAGAGATCCAAGTTCTCGGAATTATTGGATATTATCCACAAGGAATAGAGGTTGCAGATATTTCTGGATTCATAGCACTCATCACAGGACTCAGCGGACTAGCAGTTGGCATGATGTATCTAATCAAAAATCGTGTTAGGTCTAATTAAGAAATTGGTCTAGTTCAGTCAGCCCGTCAACTATATTTTTAAAATTATCATCGCTTTCCATTATTTTGTTGAGTTTATCCATATCAACTTTGAAAGTTTCGTTGCCATTGTTTTGACCTATCACTACAAACTTGTGTTCAATGACATAAGAGAGAAGATCTTTGATCTGATTTATTGGGAGTTGTAATTTATCTACTAAATATGTAGAATTTTTCTCTCCACTTTCAAGTTCTGCCATAATTGATGAGACATTTGGATCTACTAGAATTTCCATCATTTTTTGTTTGTCAAAACTTTCACTCAAGTCTACCAACTATTCCTAGAATGTAATACTTTTTTCTTATTAGATATAAAATCACTTATCAAAACCCTATCAATCTTTTCAGGATTTATGTAATATGCTCTTCCTTTCAAATGTTTTTCAAGACTTTCAACATAACTCAATAATTCTGCTTCCTCACTTACCATAATGGTATCGATTTCAATACCTTCCTTTTTGCATTTTTTTGCTTCTTGGAGTGTCTTTGTTTCTACAGAAGGATCAACTTGCCTATATCTATAGCACAGATACACCAACTCGTTATGTATATCCAGCATTACATCACGTTCATTTTTTATTTTAGAAAGAGTTTGTTCATCAGGTCTATAAAAATGCGAATATGGCTTATCTGCTAGTATTTCATTTTTCTGAGATTCGTCATCTACAAAACATGCACTTGGTTGACCATCAGTTATCAGAATAATTTTTTTATTCTGTGAGCCATCTTTTTTTAAAATTTTTAATGCAAGTCTTAGTGCAGCTTGATAATTTGTATAATGAAGAAAGTTATCATTTGCATCATATGTTTTAAGATACGGTATGTCAATAGGATTAATTTGTGATGCCAGTGAACCAAAACCTACAATATAAACAGAATCATTTGGAAAGAATTTTTTATTTAATACATAGAGTGCCCACAAAGCCTTTTTTGCTGCTTCTATCCTAGTTCCATCTCCAGAACTTAGAGAGTATTTCATTGTAGAGCTAAGATCTATACAGTAAACCACTGCAACCTTTACCTCTTCTTTTGTTTCAAATTTTTCAAAATCATCAAGTCTTAGCTCAAGTGGAAATTGGATTGGCTCATTTTTACTTTTTTTTCTTTGGATTAAATTCAGTAGTGTAACAGGAATATTCAGATGTTTGATATCATCTCCGATGTCAAGTTTTTTTGAAGTATCAAGCACTGTATCACCAGATCCAATTTCTCTAGATTCATGAAATCCATAATTTCCCTCATTAATTGCCTTCATTACATCTTCTAGCATTTTTTGTCCAATTTCAAAAAATGCTTTTTTTGTTAGCCATTTTCTCTCGTCTTTGAGATATCCAAGTTTTTGCAAGTATTTTGTCATAGGCTCATCATTACCATATGATTTTGTTTCTTGTTGACCATCGTTGGATTCATTTTGTGATGAAGAATTCTGCATTACATCATCAAGTATGGTTTCAAGATCTTTCATTGATGGTGTTTTTTCTTTTAAGGCCTGTGTTGCAACGGATTTAAGAATTTGATTGAGCATTTCATCAGACATGTCTTCGGTAGTATTTTCAGATTTATTATTCTCATTTTGAAAATAGACAAATTTTACAGTATCAGTTTGCAACGTATTCACCTTCTTTTCTATCTAGAATTTTAGGTTCAACAAAGCAAAGACCATCAAGTACTAATTCTACAATACCAGCTTTAAGCTCACTTTGTACACTTTCTGAAATTATCAAGTTATCAGCAGAAATCCCATACTTTTCAGTCTCTTTTACAAATAGTTCCTGATCAGAAGTGACTCTTGAATATACGCGGGTAACCAAATTCAGGAGAGAACTAAAGTTCTTTAACTGAGTTTCGTAAGAGATGAGCACATCATTTGAACCAAGAATTGTTTGAGAAACTTGGAATGACTTGCCCAGAAATTCATTTTTTATCAGGTCAAAAATACTTGGATCTACATCCTGCAAGTATTCTAAAGAAGTATCTTTTATAGAATTAGAGATGAAATTTTTTAGAACTTTGGAGCGATTCGTTGGAGTGTCATCTAGCTCAGAGAGTTCAAACTTTACAGATTGTTCAATTGAAAACACATCACATGGTCTAGGCAATGCCAAAATATCATATGTTATAGATCTAGTTCTCTCTGCTTCCCCTACAAGTAATTCTAGACAATGTATTCCCATTCTAACACTTACGCCTTTATCTTGGTTGATTTCATTACTGGAACGAGCTGTTTGAACAATCCTTGTCAAAATTTTTAACATGAATATTGGAATAAATGATCTTGGTATTTTTGCTTCTTGAATTATAATTAACATTTCTTCTTTTACTGATCTTGGATAATGAGTTTGAATATGGCTTTTCAGTCTATCATATAACGGTTCAATTATTTTTCCAGAGTGAGTATAGTCGATAGGGTTTGCAGTAGCAAAAAATATTGTTTTTGGTTCAAATATAACAGGATATGCACCAGTAGTGAATCTACCTTCTTGCAAGACAGACAAAAGCGCTACTTGTTTTCTAGTATCAAGAACTGGTAATTCATCAATACAAAATAATCCATGCTTTGCTTGCATTAGTTGACCAGGAGAATAAGATTCAATTTCATACATCTCCGTACCATTTCTAGCTATCTTGATTGCATCTATCTGACCAACTAGATCTTTTACAGAGATATCAGGTGTTGCTAATACATATTTGAATCTGTTTTTACCATCAACCCATTCAATTGGAGTATCAAGTTTGTTATTACGAATTTTTTCCATACTTTCACTATCTACGTAGAATTTTGGAACAATCATAGGATTGTCTTTATCTTCCAACAAAAGTATCAAATCCCTAGGCGGAAGATCCATCGGACAGTCATTTGTAATACTGCCTCGGATTATGGGCATTGGAGAAAGTAAAGTATCTGCAATTGTTTGTGCTATCCTAGTTTTTGCTTGTCCTATTTGGCCAACCAGAATAATATCATGACATGACAGTATTGCACGATCTAAAGCAGGAACAACATCATTGTCAAAACCCACTAACCCAGGATATTTTACACTTTTTGCTTTTATCTTTGAAATTAAATTTCGGCGAAGTTGTTCCTTTGCATCAACTATTTTATAATTAATTTCTAGAAGATCTCTTAATGTTTTAATTTGTTTATAGTCCTCAGGAAGACCAGCCATGATTTCACTATACTTTGGTTTGGAGTCATAACTTCTATTAACAAAATTTGCAAATTCTTGAGCCATTACAATAAATACTCGCCAAATGCGATTTAAAGTATTATTATTTTAGCATGGTTTTTATCGGGGATATAAGGGATTTTTTAATACTTGTCTTCACAAGAGTTCAGACACATAGTTAGAATTGCGGGTAAGGATATTCCCGGTGCAAAAAAGACCATCATCGGAGTTGGTCAAGTAAAGGGAATTGGTTACAATTTTGCAAAATCACTTTTAGAAGTATTAAAAATTAATCCTAATAGTAATGTAGGTTTTCTTACAGAATCACAAGTAGAAGAAATAGAAAAAGCAATGAGAGATCCAGCATCTGTCAACATACCATCATGGTTTCTAAATAGACGAAAAGATATGGATACTGGGAATAACTTCCATCTCATTACTTCCGATATTGACTTTAACGTAAGAAATGATATCGAACGAGAAAAAGGAATGAACAGTTGGAGAGGATTTCGTCACACATATGGATTAAAAGTTCGTGGACAAAGTACACGTACTACTGGTAGAAAAGGCGGTGCAGTAGGAGTAAAGAAAGGAGGAAAAGTTTTACCGGCTGGTTCACCTGGCGCTCCAGCTGAAGGTGCAGCGGCAGCAGCTCCAAAGGCGGGTGCAGCTCCTGCAGCAAAACCTGCTGCAGCGGAAAAGAAAAAGTAGGTTATTGTAAATGGGAGATCATCCAAAAAATTCACGCAAAATGTGGAGAAAGCCAAAACGTCCACTCAATTATGATTTGTTAAATGAAGAATTACACGTACTGGGTACTTTTGGACTAAAGAATAAAAGAGAACTATGGAAAGCACATACAGAGCTTTCTAGAATAAGAAATCAGGCCAGATCACTCTTAGCTTTAACACAAGATGTTAGAAGTACAAAGGAACCAATACTCATGAAATCACTTACAAGAGTTGGATTAGTCAAAGAAAATTCAACATTAGATGATGTACTCAATCTAAAAGTGACCGACTTTTTATCAAGACGATTACAAACATTTATTCAGAAAAAAGAATCAATCAAGAGTCCATATCTTGCAAGACAGATTGTAGTACACGGTCACGTAATGATTGGAGATAGAGTAGTCACTGTTCCTTCATACACAGTAAAAGTGGAAGAAGAAGATCAAATCCACCTATCACCAGAATTAGACCTCAACAAGGCAAAACAACAACCTGTTCAGGAAGTAAAAACTGAACAACCAGCTGAGTAAGAGTAAAACACACGCAATCATTATTTATCAAGAAAATCTATAAGATATCAAACATGTGTTCAATCATAGGGTATCTAGGCATTAGCTCTGCAGCTCCAATAATAGTCAAGGGGCTAAAGAGGATGGAATATCGCGGTTATGACAGTGTGGGGGTTGCAACTTTTTCAGAAGATCAGATCAGTGTGAGAAAAGGAGTAGGTAAAGTAATAGAAGTAAATAAAGCAGCAAAATTGGATGAACTTTCCGGAACTATAGGAATAGGCCATACCAGATGGGCCACTCATGGGATGGTAACTGACACCAATGCCCATCCACACCCATCAAGTTCAGGAGAAATAGCAATCGTACATAATGGAATAATTGAGAACCATGAGGAATTAAAAAAAGATCTACAAGAACTAGGTTACAATTTCAAAAGCCAAACAGACAGTGAAGTAATTGCAAATCTTTTACAATATAATTATGACAAGACCAAAGAAATTAAAAAATCTATAATAGATACAGTGGCCGAATTGAAAGGCAATTATGCTTTTGTTGCAGTTTTTCAAGACGGAACGTTAGCTGCAGCCAGACTTCATGAACCATTAATAATCGGGGTTGGAAAAGAAGGATATTTCATTTCAAGTGACGTACTTGGATTTGTAGAATACACTGATGAGGTAATCTATCCAGATAACAAAGAATTTGTAATTATTGATAGAAATGGATTGAAGATTTTTGATTTTGATGCAAATCCAGTACGACATCAAATAACCAAGGTATCAAAAGAATTTGCTGATGCATACAAGGGACAATATGCACATTACACTTTGAAAGAGATTTCAGAACAACCGACAACAATACTGAATGCTGGGAATAATACAAAACTTGAGATTGACTTGGCTTCGGATTTAATAAAACATGCAAGAAATGTATACATCACAGGAAGTGGGACAAGTTACAATGCAGCATTAATTGCAAAATTTCTTTTTTCAAAATATGCAAAGATAAAGGTCGAACCATTAATTTCTAGTGAAGCACAGTTTTCTCCAGACATATTTGAAGAAAAATCAATTCTAATAGCAATATCCCAAAGTGGTGAAAGTGCAGACGTATTAGAAGCCGTAAGTATTGCCAAAAAGACAGGATCTAAAATCATCTCAGTGGTCAATATGATGACATCTTCACTAGTTCACCAGTCATCCATTTCAATGGGACTCAATTGTGGTCCAGAGATAGGGGTAGCAGCAACTAAAAGTTTCACATCACAACTTGTCGTGCTATACAAGATGGTTGACAAAATATGCGATGGTTGTATAGAACTGGATCTGACAAAAGTATCAGAAGCAATAAAGAAGATTATCTCCAACGATTCGAAGATTAAAGATATTGCAAAGAGGCTAAAAGATGTTTCAGACATTTACGTATTAGGAAGGGGTATACATTATCCAATTGCTTCAGAAGGTTCACTAAAGTTAAAAGAGCTCACATACATACATGCGGAAGGTCTTCCAGGCGGAGAATTAAAACATGGCCCATTGGCACTAATGGATATCAATTCTTATGTTTTAATCATAAATCCAAACGATTCCACCTATAATGATACATTAACATCAGCTAGAGAAATAAAAGCAAGAGGCGCCAAGATAATAGGAATTTCGGACAAGCCAAGTGACGTATATGACTATTGGATAGACATACCTAGTATCAACGAGTCATTATATCCACTTGTAGAAATAGTACCAATACAACTTCTTGCATATTATGCCGCAATTGACAAAGACTTTGATCCAGATTATCCGAGAAATTTGGCAAAATCAGTAACAGTCAAATAATTTTCAAATACTCTTTTTCAGTTAGATCCAATAGACTCTTAGCATCAATTCCTGTTTTGAGCATACATCCAATAGATGCACCCCCTGCCCCAGCACCCTCTTTTACAAATCCTTCAGCGTATGAACTCAGTCCAGAAATTTCTGATTCTGCAAGTTTAAGTTTTGCAACTAGTATAGGAATATCCATTATTTGCATTATGATATCAGTCAGATTTGCAGATTTATCGTCTACCACGTAAGAAGTAGTACCAATGGCGGTGTTCTTCCCTTCAAATCCCATACTTTTTGCAAAAGCAAGTACTGCTGCCATTTGTGTTCCACCAGCCAACAACACATTTGAAATTTCAGAAGCAGTACTAAGAATACCTGCAATAGTAGGAATCATTGGATCACCTAATTGTGATATGATCTCAAATGGATCTTTTGATTGTAGTCTTTTTAATGCCTCCTTCACAGTTTGAACCTTGAGTCCCACAGGATTTTTGGGCATACTGCTGCTTACAAATCCTGTAATCCCAAATCCTTCAAGTACACCAAGAGCTGTTGTAGTACCACCGGGAATGCTTTCACCAATTATAACACAGTCAGTTGAAGCCCCAAGAAATCTACCAATTATTCTACCATATTCTACCGCTTTTCCAACTTCGTCAAGACTGAGAGCAGGTTCTTGCCCAATATTTTTTCCATAATCCAAATCCATATCAATGAATGGGAGTTTTGGAGATATTTTGCTGCCAGCATTTATTATTACATTTGGAATACTTGCTGCTTCTAATGCAGTTTTTGTTAACAGTGCGGGAGTTGGTTTTCCATCAGGAGTCATTGGGATTACAGAGATACTTTTACAGTACCCATAGTGAATAAATTCAGCGTCAGCAGGTCCTGTGAATTTTATCAGATCAGGATGTTCTCCAGCCATAGTTATTCCAGGTATTTCAGATGTGGCAGTATAAGATATTACTAGAGAGAAGATGAATTTCTTTTGCTTGGTTTGTTGGATGAATTCTAGACCTTTTTGCTTGTTGCCAAGTATTTCTATATCTTGCAATGACTAGTCACTGCCCATAAAATCCAAAAATTCTGATTCTGTCCTAGGTTGTAGCACAAAATTTGTCTTTTTTTCTTTGTCGATAGTGGAATTTGGCGAACTTCCATAATTATGTCCCGGATACAACACAAGATTACCATCAAGTTTGGAAACAATATCAAATAGACTATGATAGAGTTCTTTTGCACTACCTCCAGGCAAATCTGTTCTTCCACAGTTTCCCACAAAAAGTGTATCACCTGAAAAGATCTTCCCATCACCAACTAAACACATACTATCTTTTGAGTGTCCAGGAGTATGTATTACAACAAGTTCAGATTTGCCAAAGGTTATTTTTTCACCATCAGATATACGCACATCATTTTTTAAAGTAGAGGCTTCGTGTTGTAAGATTTTAGATTTAGTGTATTTTACAATTGCATCGTTTCCAATAGTGTGATCAAAATGATGGTGCGTATTTATAACATATTTGACTTTTAGATCATTTCGTTCTATGATTTCTATAACCATTTCTAGATCCCATGATGGATCTATGATGACAGATTCCTTTGTATCTTCATCTTCAAGAACATAGGTAAAATTTTGCATGTTTCCTACTTGAAGTTGGTATACTTTCACAACAACACCCCAATTTCCGCTTCAGGCGGAATTCCTATTTTTTCAACAGTTATTTTACCGCATACATCTTGTGCCTTTGGCATTCCGATTTTCATCTTGTGAAAAGTTATAGTAACATCTGCTTTTACACATTTGTCATTTACTATTCCTGTATCTGGATCAAGGCCTGATGGAACATCAATAGATAGTTTGAAAGCATGAGATTGATTTATCAGATCTATTGCAGAGGAATATGGTTCCCTAATCTTTCCATGTATTCCAGTTCCCAGTATTCCATCTATTATAACTTCAGCATCATTTACAATTCCATTTGTATCAGAGGCAATTACAAGATTTACAGAATTCATTTTTTCCAAAATTTTCCAATTAGACCTAGATTCATCTGTTTTTATTTTTTCAGGATGTCCTAGAAGTATGACCGTAGGACAATAGTCAAACGCGGCTAAATGTCTAGCCACTACAAAAGCATCACCTCCATTATTTCCCAACCCTGCAAAGATCGTTATTTTAGATTTTGAATCAGGGTAAAGTTCAACAATGTGTCGTACAGTAGAGGCGCCAACATTTTCCATCATCAATTTTCTAAAAAAGCCCATTTGATGCCCATTCTCTTCAATTTGCATCATTTGTTTTACAGTGATTTCCATATCAATATGGAATTTTATGTCAAATAAGGGCTTTACCAAAATGCACATTCATAGATAAAACCAGAATATTTACACATCTAGAGCAATATAAAATTCAGAGTTAGACCATGAGATAACCTGATCAGAATATCAGTTACAACAATACAATCCACATTGTCACGTACTAATCCAAATAACGAATAGAGAAACAGGAATTCAAGAAATTTCTACAAATGGAACCCCAGTAATGAAATGTATTTTTTNAAATGCACATTCATAGATAAAACCAGAATTTCTACACATCTAGAACAATATAGAACTCAGATTGCTAAACCATGAGGTAATCTGATCAGAACATCAGTTACAACAATACAACTCACATTGTCATCTACTAATCCAAATTACTAATAGAAAAACATGAATTCAAGAAATCACTACAAATTGAACCCTAGTAATGAAATGTATTTTTTGCAATATAGACAATCTAGAAATCATTAATGCGGGAGAAGGGATTTGAACCCTCGAAATCCTAAGATACTAGCCCCTCAAGCTAGCGCCTTTGACCAGGCTGGGCGACTCCCGCAATTGGTTTTACCCATGTATGGTTTTTATAAGCCTTGATTACTTTTTGTGACTGTGCTAATTCCTGTCAGATGTTTTACTTGCGGAAATTTGATTGCTGACAAGTTTAAAGAATATCAAAGTCGTGTCAAAGGCGGAGAGGATCCTGGAAAAGTTTTAGATTCTTTTGGTTTTAAAAGATATTGTTGTAGAGCAATGATATTGACATCGGTTGAGACAATTCATCAAGTCATTCCATTCTACGAAGCCATAAGAAGAAGAGAACAAGAAGTAAGATCCGAATTAGAATAGAATGCCTAAGATTACTTCAATTAAAGGCAGAATACTTTACAACAGCAGAGGAAGTCGAACTATAGAAATCGATGTAATATCAGACAACAAACATGTAGGACGAGTTTGTGCTCCGTCAGGTGCAAGTGTTGGAAAACATGAAGCCCAGAGCTTTCCACAGAATAAACCAGAAAAGAGTTTAGAAGTTTTAAAAAAAAATGTAAAGAAATTCATAGGTCTTGACCCATCCAATCTGAAGATAATTCATGAGACCTTAAGGGAAATTGATTCAACTCAGAATTATTCAAAAGTGGGCGGTTCGCTTGCATTTGCACTAACTATTGCAGCAGTAGAATCAGCTTCAAAATCTCTACAGTTACCAATGTTCAAATTGCTTGCAAAAGATTCCACTTTTAGATATCCATTTCCTCTTGGAAATATCCTCGGAGGTGGAGCACATGCGGGACCAGGTACACCAGACATTCAAGAAATCCTAGTCTGTGCCACAGGTTCTAAAACTGTTCGTGATGCAATAGATGTTAATTTGATGGTACATAAAGAAGTAGGAAAAATTTTGTCAAAAAAAGATCCAAGTTTTACAAATGGAAGAGGAGATGAAGGAGGTTGGGCTCCAAAATTAAAAAATGACGAAGCCTTGGAAATATCTGCAAAAGCTTGTGAACAACTCGGTTTCACATTGGGAAAAGAAGTTTCGTTAGGAGTAGATTTTGCATCATCCACACAATGGAATGAAAAGAAAAAAAAATATGTATATGACAGAGCAGGTTTTGAAAACACTCCTGAAAAACAGATTGAGTTTGCTTCAGACATAATAAAAAAATACAAACTTGTATATGCAGAAGATGCTGTTCATGAGGAAGCTTTTGAAGACATGTCAATTCTGACCAAGCGATTTCCTCGTGTTCTCATAACTGGCGATGACCTATTAGTAACTAACACAAAAATTCTCAAAAAAGCAATAAAGATGAGATCCTGTAGTGGAGCAATATTGAAAGTAAATCAAGCAGGAAGTCTATATGATGCACTGGAATTTGCCAAAGAAGCAAACCGTNCAAAAATTCTCAAAAAAGCAATAAAAATGAGATCCTGTAGCGGAGCAATATTGAAAGTAAATCAGGCAGGAAGTCTTTATGATGCACTAGAATTTGCCAAAGAAGCAAACAGCAATAAGGTAAGGATAATTACATCACACAGATCTGGCGAATCAACAGATTCACACATATCACATATTGGAATTGCAACCAAATCAAAGATGCTCAAGGTCGGCATATTGGGCGGAGAAAGGATGGCCAAACTTAACGAATTGATACGACTCTCAGAGTATGATTTAATACGTGGAATGGCCGAGATTTAGAAACACACAATGAGCAAGCAAGAAGACGTTGAACACATGGAGAAATACGTGCTTTCCACCNGGCCGAGATTTAGAAACACACGATGAGCAAGCAAGAAGACTTTGAACATATGGAGAAATACGTACTTTCCACTGGAATAAGAGTAGGTACTCAAGTAAAAACAAAATTCATGACTCCATTTGTCACAAAGGCAACAAACGAGGGACTTTACATCATAGATAGTAAAAAAACGCTATCCAGAATTCAGACAGCTGCTAAATTCATCAACAGAGCAGACATTACAAAAATTCTAGTTTGTTCAGGTAGAGAATATGCTAGCACTCCAGTTGAGAAATTCTGTGAGGTCACAGGTGCAACCCCCATGCTTGGAAGATTCATGCCAGGAACTCTAACAAATCCTTCATTACCGTATTATAGAGAACCAGAATTAGTTTTCATATCAGATCCACAAGTAGATGAACAAGCAGTTGTGGAAGCTACTAATGCAGGAATTCCAGTAATAGGAATTTCCAACACAGATAATGTTACTTCCAAAGTAGATTTGGTAATTCCAGCAAACAATAGAGGAAGAAAATCATTGGCTGCAACCTATTGGCTTTTAGCAAGAGAGATACTAATGCAGAAAGGTAAATTAAAAAATGCAGATTCTATGAAATACCAAATAGATGATTTTGAAACCAAAATAACGGAAGAAGAGCTAGAAGAAGAAACAGAGAGAATGCCTACCCCGAGAATGAGAACACAGAGGCAATAACACAATGCAGGTAAGGACACCAGCTGTTGCTGGGATGTTCTATCCAAAAACAAATCAAGAACTAAAATCAAGTATAAAGAATTGTTTTTTGCACAAATATGGCCCAGGGTCATTACCACCCTCATCGCATAATGAAAAAATTATTGGTGTGATATGCCCACACGCCGGATATGAGTATTCTGGTCCAATAGCTGCAGATTCATACTATGCAATATCATCACAGAACCCCGAACTTGTAATAATCATAGGACCAAACCACTGGGGAATAGGACGAGATGTTGCTGTAATGAAAGATGGAGTATGGAGAACACCGATTGGAGATATAGAAGTAGATACAGAATCTGCAATTGAAATTAACAAGAGTTCAAAATTGATAGAGTTCGATTCTTTTTCTCATACAAGAGATCATTGTTTAGAAGTACAAATTCCAATGCTTCAAGAAACATTTTCTCACAAATTCAAGATTTTGCCTTTGATTTTAATTGATCAGAGTTACCATACTGCAATTGAAGTAGGTAAATCTATAGCAAGTATTTCGAAAATTAAAAATACTATCATAATTGGTTCTTCGGATTTTACTCATTATGAACCGAATGATTTTGCACATAAACAAGATAAATCTTTGATAGATACAATAGTAAAACTAGATGTAGACAAATTTTATAATATATTGCAGGAAAAACAGATTAGCGCATGTGGTTACGGAGCGATTGCATCTACAATGATAGCTTGTAAGGAACTGGGAGCAACCAAGGGTACCTTGATCAAATATGCTACTAGTGGAGACATAGTCGGAGACAAGAGTTCAGTGGTAGGATATGCATCGATAGTATTTTCATGAAATCTATAGCATCAGCTCCTGGAAAAATCATTCTTTTTGGAGAACATTTTGTAGTGTATGGTATGAAAGCTGTGTTATGTTCTATAGATAAGCGAATTACTGCAACATCACAATTAATCGATGAGAGAGTGATTAGAATACGATCTTCTTTAGGAGAGTCAGAAATAAACATGGATTCATCAAACAATTTAGAAAAAGTGCAGCAAAAATTTATGAAACCTTTCTTCTACATAGCACAAAAAGCAATAAAAGAAAATTCTGCAAAAAATGGAATTGAGTTAGTTTTAGAATCAGAGATACCTCAAGGAGTAGGACTGGGATCATCATCCGCTGCGTGTGTAGCAGCTACGGCTTCGGTCAATGGATTGTTTTACAAACTATCAAAGAACGATGTGATGAAGATAGCTGTACAGGCAGAACGTACCATATTTGAACAAAACTCAGGAGCAGATTCATCAGTATCCACGTTTGGCGGACTAGTATCATATGATCTCAAAAAGGGATTTGAAGACATCCCATCAAGAAATGATTTGAGTTTCATAATATCAAACTCTGCGCAGGTTCACAATACGCAAGATGTTGTAAGACAAGTTAGAAATTTTAAAGAAAAAAATGACGATCTTTTCAATAAATTATGTAAACTGGAAATGAACATAGTTGACAACGCTATGTCATCATTGAAAGAAAATGATTTAAACAAATTAGGTTCCCTAATGTTAGAAAATCATGATGTGTTAAAACAGATAGGAGTCTCTACAGAAAAAATAGATCTTTTGGTTCAAGAAGCCAAAAAAACATCTTATGGTGCAAAGATAACAGGAGCTGGGGGAGGCGGCTGCATTATTTCTCTTGTTGATGATTCAAACAGCGAAAATACGTTGAACAATTTAAGAAAAACCTCAGATTGTTTTGTGACAAAGATTGACTACAGCGGACTCAGATATTCATAAAATATGTCAATTTGAGCTAAAAAAGAATCAACAATTTACAGGCACTAATCAAAAATGAAAGAACGTAGCAGATGCTAGTCAACAACACCATTTTAGGGATATACTTTTTAAAACCGTCCATAGCACTGTTAAAAATCATGATCTTGATAAAACTGGGTGGCTCCATAATTACTAACAAGAATAAACCATTAACCCCAAATAGAAATTCAATAAGGAAAATTGCTACAAATCTAAAAAATGTGAATGAACCACTTGTCATAATACATGGTGGAGGTTCGTTTGGACATTATTGGTCTGTAAAATATGACATGCATACAAAACCTCAAAGACATGAAGCTAAAGGGGTCTCTTACGTTAAGAATTCCATGGTAGAACTAAACAATATTGTACTCAAATCATTCCTAGAATCAGACCTAAGACCATATTGTTTACCTCCTAGCGATTTTATGACAAGTGATAAACCTTTGATCAAGAAAGTTAAAGAGATCCCAAAAATTGCAAAAACAGGATTAACACCAATTTCTTATGGAGATGTGATGTGGTTTGGAAAAAACAAGTTTTACATCTTGTCAGGGGATAGGATTATGGGAATTCTTTCAAAGATATTACGTCCTCGCCTTGCAATTTTTGTTACTAATGTAGATGGAGTGTATTCGGACATGAAAAGTAAGAGGCTTTTGAGTGAGATCACAGAAGAAAAACCAATCACTTCAGAAGTATCAATGGATGTAACAGGAGGAATGGCTCGCAAAATAAAGGAGGCTTTTAACATATCAAAGAATGGGACAGATGTTTTCTTTGTGAATGGAAACGTTCCAAAGAGGATAATAAATGCAATAAATGACAAGAGTTTTGAAGGAACAGTATTTAGGGGATAGTTATGGAATATCTCATTCTTGTAGACAGTAATGATAGTCAAGTAGGATCTGAAGAAAAAGTAAAATGCCATCTTCCAAACGGAAAACTTCACAGAGCGTTTACCATATTTTTATTCAATCAAGAAGGAAAGCTTTTGCTCACGCAACGAAGTATGAGCAAAATGTTGTGGCCTGGAGATTGGGATGGAACAGTAGCAAGCCATCCAAGGCAATCAGAAAATTATGTTTCATCTGCGGAAAGAAGACTGCCTGAAGAATTAGGAGTCACATGTAAATTAGATTATTTGTACAAGTTTGAATATCATGTTCCCTACAAAGACATAGGATCTGAAAATGAGGTTTGTGGTACACTAATTGGAATATTAGATGATCCTTCAAAAATAAAACTTGTAGAAGACGAGATTTCTAACATTAGATGGGTTACATTGGAACAAATATTATCAGAGATCAGCAAAACGCCACAAATTTTTTGCCCATGGATGTTAGTTGCATTATATTTTCTACCAGAATCAAGTGATAACATAAGCGACAGGCATAAGGAAATCATCAAGATGTGGAACAAAGAAGGTCTGAAAAGCAAACTAGAAACATCATTAAAGTATCATTTTCCAGATCACAAATGGGAGCTAAAAAAAGAATGAAGTTAGAAAAACTTGCAAAAACTACATCCAAAATAGATTCTTTTCTATCATCTAGACTTTCAGGAGAACCAAAGGAACTGTATCAAGCTGCAAGGTATTTGATTGAACATGGAGGAAAAAGATTGAGGCCATACATGGTCATCAAGAGCTGTCAACTATTGGGAGGAACTACAAGACAAGCAATACCGGCAGCTGCAGCAATTGAGATGGTACATAATTTTACACTAGTACATGATGACATCATGGATAATGATGTGATAAGACATGGTGTACCTACGGTTCATGTCAGGTTTGGAATGCCAAACGGAATTCTTGCGGGAGATTTGTTGTTTTCAAGAGCATTTGAAACCATTTCAAAACCTTATTTGCACCAGTTAGAAGGTGTTGGTCTAAATCTAGTTACTACATTAGCAAAGGCATGTACTGATGTATGCGAGGGTCAATCACTTGACATTAGCATGGCAAAATCAAGTAAGATACCAAATGAAACTCAATACATAAAAATGATTGAGAAAAAAACGTCATCGTTGTTTGTGGCATCTTGTGCAATGGGTGCAATAGCAGCAAACAAAAATTTGTCAGATGTGATAAGACTTTCTACATTCGGAAGAAATTTGGGAATATCTTTTCAAATAATTGATGATCTAATTGGAGTCTTAGGAGATCCAAGGATTACAAAAAAACCTGTTGGAAATGACATTAGAGAGGGGAAAAAATCATTACCAATTTTGATGGCAATTAAAAAAGCTGGTAAACAAGAAAAGAAAATAATATTGAATGCGTTTGGTAATTCATCTGTTTCAAAAAGTGATGTAGAAAAAGCCATATCAACTATTTCTTCTCTCGGGATAGAAACAGCAATAAAACAAAAGGCTGCATATCATTCCGATACAGCTAAGAAAGCCATATCAATATACGATGGACCTGCAAAAAACGAATTGCTCTCTTTGCTTGATTTTGTGGTAGAGAGGAGTCTTTAATTGGATGACGAATTAAAAAGGATGATCAGAGGAATTGCTCTCCTTAATGCGTCAGAACATGATGGAAAAACTAGAAATGATTCAATCATATCCAAGGTAATCGGTACAAAACCAGAATTACGATCTAGAATAAAAGATGTCATTCCACTCATTTCACAAACTGTGATTGATGTAAACAAACTATCAGTAGAGGTACAGAGAAAAGAACTTGAGAGTAAATATGCTGAACTTTTAATAGTAAAACCAAAACAGGAAAGAATCGGTTTACCCCCACTTGAGGACGCAGAACAGGGAAAGGTCATTACACGTTTTCCACCAGAACCTAACGGTTATCCCCACATAGGGCATGCAAAGGCATCAATAATTGATGAAGAGTATGCAAAGATGTACGGGGGGAAACTCATTCTAAGATTTGACGATACAAACCCAGAAAAAGAGAGACTAGAGTATTATGCAGCAATCAAAGTTGGTCTTGACTGGCTAGGTGTCAAGTATGATCTCATAAAAAATACTTCAGATGACATGGAAATAATTTACGAAAAGGCAAAGGAACTGATAGAGGCAGGTCATGCATACGTGTGTACATGTGATAAGGAGACAATTAGTAAGAATAGAAGAGAGATGATATCATGTAAGTGCAGAGCTGGAAACCTTGAACAGAACAATATACGCTGGAAGAAAATGTTTGACAAGTTCAAACCGGGAGAGGCAATAGTTAGATTTCGAGGAGATATGAGTTCAGAGAATACAGTCATGCGAGATCCCACCTTACTCAGAATAATAGATGAATTGCATCCAATACACAAGAACAAATACAGAGTTTGGCCAAATTACGATTTTGCAGTATCCATAGAAGATAGCATAGATGGAATTACACATGCATTTAGAACAAAAGAATATGAATTACGAACTGAACTCTATTACACACTTTTAGATAAGATGGGTATGCGTAAACCCAAAATGTTAGAATTTTCAAGGCTAGAATTTGAAGGAATGCCAGTCTCCAAAAGAGTACTAAAACCTCTAGTAGAAGAAGGAAAAGTATCAGGATTTGACGATCCCAGACTTCCAACATTAGAGGGATTACGTAGAAGAGGCATAGTTCCAGAAGCTATCAGGAAGTTTGTCATATCCCTTGGCTTTACCAAATCTGATACCATGCCACCATTTGAGACACTTGAATCATTTAATCGAAAAATAATCGACCCAGAAAGTATAAGATTATTCATTGTCTTTGACCCTGTAAAAATAACAGTAACCAACAACAATCTTACTGAAATTGAAATTTCGAATCATCCACAAAATAACATGGGTAAGAGACAAATTAAGATAGATGGAAATTTCTACATATCAGGAAACGATGCCAAGACACTGAAGATTGGCGACGAGATAAGACTCTTAGAGTTATACAACATAAGAATAACAAAGATAGGTTCAGAAATTGAAGGGGAGATTACAGACACTAGTTACAAACCTGACATTCCCAAGATTCAATGGGTTTCAAGAAAAAATCCAGTAAACATCGAAGTTTTGATATCAGATGTGCTATTCATAAATGACCAATTTAATGAGAACAGTCTAGAAGTCAAGCAAGCTATTACAGAACAACACTACTTAGAGTTAAATGTGGGAGCAGAAATCCAGTTCGTGAGATTCGGATATTGCAGAAAAGATTCTGCAAATCAAGCGATATACACACACAAGTGAAGAAAATGAAGATTGCAAGATTGCTTAAACAAAATATGGAAACATATGCTTTTGTCAATGGAGAAAAGGTTTTGACAAGAGAAAGTATGACATCACAGACAGGAATCCCAATACCGCAAAGTATCAAAGATTTCTTGTTTGATGGTTGGTATGATGAAATAAAAAACAATGCAAAAAATCTTACATATACAGAAAACTTATCGGATTTCAAATTTCTTCCTCCAATTCCTAATCCATCCAAGATAATTTGTTTGGCATTCAATTACAAAGATCATGCAAAAGAACAGAACTTGATTCCACCAGATGAACCAGCAATAGTAATAAAACCAAGAACAACACTCAATGGAGCTACATCCGACATAGTTTGCCCGTCATTCGTTTCAAAGCTTGATTATGAAATTGAGCTTGCGGTGATCATTGGTAAAGATTGTAAGAACGTATCAGAAAATCAGGCAAAAGAGTCTATTTTTGGATACATGATTCTAAACGATACTTCTGCAAGAGACATACAAGCAAAAGATAAACAGTTTACAAGAGCAAAAGGCTTTGATACTTTTGCACCTTGTGGCCCTTGGATAACTTCAGCAGATGAGATACCAGAACCACAAAATCTGAAGATGCTAACAAAGGTAAACGGAGACATTAGACAAAACTCTTCAACATCAAATATGCATCTAAAGGTATACTCAATTGTATCACTACTAAGCAAAGCAATGACATTAGAGAAAGGAGACATCATATCGACTGGAACACCGGCCGGAGTCATGCTAAACAAACCAGATGCCATATTTTTGAAGGATGGAGATAAGATAGAAATGGAGATAGAAAACCTTGGCAAACTGCAAAATACCGTAAAATTTGTCTAAAGCATAATTTCTATACTCTAGAGCATAGACATTAAAATTATTAAGAGATAAAATCTGCCATCAAACATGGGAAAGATAATTGTTGGTAAAACAAGTGATTTTACTCCAGGTAAAATACAAAAAGCCACAATAGATGGAAAAGACATACTTGTTGCAAATATAGACGGAAACTATTATGCAATAAATGATACTTGTACTCATGCAGGAGCAAGCCTTTCCGAAGGAAGTTTGGATGGACAGATCATAAAATGTGGATGGCACGGGGCAAAATTTGATTGTAAAACAGGTAATCTTTCAGAGTTTCCTGTCAAGATAAAAGACTTGAATTCGTATAAAGTGATAGTCGAATCAGAAAATATCTTTGTAGAAATATAGTGCAAACTTTATAAAATAAGATCAATTAGCATAAGCTTGAATGTTACAATGGTCGACAAAAAGGATCCAAATATTGATACTCTGAATACGGCCATCAACACACTAGCTGAAATTGCATCAAACCCTTCTACTCCAAGAAACATCAAGAAAGACTTGACTGACCTTGTTACAAACCTGAAAAAACAAGATGCCCCTGTTTCTGTGAGAGCCGCTAATGCAATAAGCCTTCTTGATGACATATCTCAGGATCCTAACATGCCATCATATGTGAGAGTTACACTGTGGCAAGCAGTTTCTGCCCTTGAAAGAATAAGGGAATAAATTTAGTGTAAACTATAATCGATTTAATGAAAATTGAGGATTATCTATCATCACTTCCAAATTCCATAATCAGTGGAGAAGATGTCGAATTATCAGATGAGACATTAAGAGAGATCTTTAGATTTGCAAATCTTACAAAAAATGACATATTTTATCATTTGGGGTGTGGTAAGGGCAACAGCATCATAATAGCGTTAGAGGAATTTATGGTAAAGAAAGCCATAGGCATTGATAACAACAAAGAGAAAATATCACAAGGCCAAGAATCACTCCAGAAAAAACACATTACAAATGGATCGTTTAGACATCAAGACATTACGATTTCTGATATTAATGATGCAAGTGTAATACTCTTCTGGTTTTCAGATGAAAAGATAATTGAGAAAATGATTCCAAGATTTCAAAATCTAAAATCAGGATGTAAAATAATAACCATATGGGGTCCTCTTACAGGACACATGCCAGACAAGATAGATTTTCCATACATTCTAAATGTGATACCATTCAAAAAAGCAGAATCTTTACGAGACCAGATGCTTGCAATATTCAATACAGACTGTATTGATTTTGCTGTTGCATGGGAATTTGCGGATAGATATTCCAAAGCTATTGGTTCAAAAAATGTTGAAAATGACAGATTTCTAACTATACTTCAAACACTTGTGATATGGATAAATGCCAAAAATCTCGGAATTGCGTGCGGAGATGATATACCAGACCCGGTAAAAAGCTATATTGGAATTCTCAAGACTTTTTTCAACATTGAAGTTGAACATCTACTTGATCACTAGATGGAATTATCAGTCATGTTTTTATTTGTAAACATCATAAATTCACATTATGCAGGAAAGGATTAACATCAACGTATCAGCTATAGATTATGAAAATACCAGTAAAGCTATCATATCAACACTTGGCAATGTAGAAAAGATGGTCCATGGTGAAAATGATTTCATAGTAACTGATTCAGAATTTGCCTTTGGATGGCATTTCTATGTAGTTTGTGTCAACAAGTCTCTTGTAAAAAGGCTATCAGACCAGATGGGTCCAGATTTTGAGAAGATAAAAGGAAAAGGCTTGGAACACAAGTTTTTGACATGGCTAAGCGACAAGGTCAGCCAAAAAAATCTCAAGGTTAAACTAGCCATAAAAGAAGAGATGGAATCAAGTAAGTTTGGGATATTTTAAAAAGTTAGTTAATTGAAGAAATATCAATTATCAAATTGTTATAATTAAATAAAAAAGGCCCTTGAGGGGAATCGAACCCCTGTCCGGGGATCCACAGTCCCCTATACTCGCCACTGTACTACAAGGGCCACATAAGGAAAATCCTTTTCAATCCAGTATTAATCTTAACTCAAGCAACAGGTATTGCTTTCAGATACACTTGTAACTATTTACTATGAACTAGTTAGGTTTATGGATTAATTATTCCTCTACCGATTATTTTTCCTTCTTTTAGCATTGTTAATGCCTCAGTTGCTTGATTGAGATTGAATCGGTTTGAGATCACTGGTTTTATTATTTCTCGACGAGCAAGAGAAATTAACTCAATCATATCAGTCATGGAACCAGTATATGATCCCATTAACTTGTATGCCCTAGTAGGCATAGTTACAAGATTCAACTGCAGAGACCCACCAAATAGACCAACAAGAACAACACGAGCTCTACGTCGCAGAATTTGCATATCTGTTTCTACAGATTTTGTCGCATTGACAAAATCAATTACAGCATCAGCACCCAAATTACCTGTTAATTCCATTATAGCTTTTACAGGATCTTCCTTGGAAGAGTTGATGACAATATCCGCACCGCTTTGTTTTGCTACTTTTAATTTGTCATCATTAACATCTAATGAAATTATTCTTGCACCGCTAATTGCTTTAGCCAATTGAATACCCATCAATCCAAGTCCTCCAGCACCCACAATCACCACATTATCATCTGGATTTAGTTTTGCAGTCTTAATTGCGCCATAAGCAGTAAGAGCAGAACAAGATAAAGGAGCACATACATCAGTGTCCATGTCATTTATTTTTGCCAGATATTTGTAATTTGGAACAAGAACATATTCTGCATAACCTCCATCATTGTAAACACCCAACGACCTAGGTTTGTCGCAAAGATTTTCCTCACCAACCCTACAAGCTGGACATAAACCTTCACCGATCCAAGGAAAGACTAGAACTTTTTCATTCTTTACAAATCCTTCCACATCTTCTCCCATACTCTCTACTACTCCAGCTACTTCATGTCCAGGAGTTAATGGATACTTGACACCCCTATCAGTTGTTTTCATGAATGAGCCTGCAGGACCCTCATATCCGCCATCCCACAGGTGGATATCGCTATGACATACGCCTGCAGATTCTACTTTAATTAGAACTTGGGAACCACGTGGTTTTGGAGTTTCAAGAGATTGAACTTCCAGAGGTTCTTTTACTTTGATTATTCTTGCAGCATTCATGTTCAGAGGTACCAATACGTCATATAAGATAGTTTTGTGGATAAAAATAATACCAGTAAATATAATCCAGAATTAAATTTTAGATCAGAATCATACTATCAGATATTTTCTGAAAATCAAGGTTAGGTTTATTAGCAACAAAAAAACTAATCGCAAATATGAAGCTGAGAATGTGGTGGATTTCTATGGGAATCGCTGCAGGAGTAGTCTTTTACGCAATGCTATATCTAGGCACAGTTCTTTGTGTTCCAATGGAAAATGCTCCTTGTGTGTCGTTTTTGAAATAAAATCACACCCTAGATTTATTTAAAACCAGCACCGAAATCTGATCATGAGTTGTTCTGGAGAGACTATTGAACCGGAGAATGAATTCATTCAGATCAAACCCATGATTTTGAGTCAATTAAAAAAGGCAAAATATGGAATTTCAGATCACGCAACTGTAGAATTATGTCATTGGACAAAAAAGTCATTCAAGGATGGCGGTCAATGTTACAAACACAAGTTTTATGGCATTTCAACCCACAGATGCATGGAATTTTCACCAGCTGGAATGTTTTGCGAAAATAGGTGTGTATACTGTTGGAGACCAATGGAATTTTACAGTGCTCTGAAGATGCCAGAAGATAAAGTTGCACCTCCAGAAGTTATCATGACTAACTTGATGGAAGAGAGAAGAAAGTTGATCATGGGTCATTACGGAGATCCAAAAAGTAACAAAGAAAAGCTTGATGAATCATTACTTCCAAGCCATTATGCAATTTCATTATCAGGTGAGCCTACTATGTATCCACAGTTACCAGATCTGATAAAATATCTAAAGAGCCTACAAAATACAAAATCAATCTTCCTTGTAACTAATGGTCAAGAACCTGAAATGCTGCAAAGATTAAGAGATGAAGATGCTTTACCAACACAGTTGTACCTATCAACAAATGCTCCAAACTATGAGACCTTTACCCTAGTCAATAGGCCAAAATATAAGGATGCATGGGAGAGATGGAATACAAGCTTGGAGATGCTTGCGGAACTGGATACAAGAACTGTACTACGATTTACTTTGATCAAGGATTATAACGCAGATGAAAAACTAATTCCTGAATATGCAGAAATGATAAAGCGTTCTGATGCGCATTTTATAGAAATAAAATCGTACATGCATGTAGGTAGATCAACTAACAGATTGCAGTATTCAAATTCTCCAGACATGTCAGAGATAAGACATTTTGCAAATGAACTAGCAAAACAGAGTGGAATCTATTCAGTCATGGATGAAAGTGATATGTCTAGGATTGTTGTTCTTCAAAATCAAAACCGATTTACTGACCGCTGGATTTCTTCTTATTTAGATACCAATTAGAGAAATTTTTCAATGCCAGGTATCTGTGTGATATTTGATTTTTTTCTTTAAGTTGAGAATATGTTTTATTCTTTCCTGTCGGAATAAAGATGGGATCAAAACCCCATCGTTTGCCATGTTCTTTTTTTGATATTGAACCAGCCACATCTGCGCTAAACAAGTGTACATCTCCATCTCTTTCACAATATGCAATAATTGATCTAAATACCGCATCTCGTTTTACAGATACAAGACGCAAAATTCCTTTGTTCCCTATGGTATCAAATACAAATGAGGAATAGGGTCCTGGAAATCCATTTAACGATTTAATGAAAAGACCCGCATCTTCTACAATTATAGGCTTTGAATAAATAGAAAATGCCTTCATGGCTTTATGAGTAGCAATTTCTTCCAAGGTATCTGCCTGAATTTCTTGTAAATGAGACTTTAGAAATTCTAGTTTTAAACCAAACTTTGAGGCAATATTTTGTGCCTCTTCAAACTTGTTTTTGTTTGAGCTTACAAAAAATATGTCAGACAACATTTGCATATCTACCTCTTTTTTCTATTACTGAAACATGACTTAGGACTTTTTCTGTCAGCATATTTCCCAATATTTTCCTGTATCCCAGTACAAAAGAGACCCAAGCATCTTCTACAATTTGAGCATGTGCACTGTTTAGAACTTCCTTGAATAAACGAAGATCAATTGCATAATCATCTATCTTGTCAGTTTTTTGTGAAAGCCCAAAATCAAGTATTACCAATCCCTGATCTGAGAGAATGAAATTGGATGTAGTCAAATCTCCGTGCATTATACCATTTTTGTGAAGAGTTCCAACTATTTTACCTATTTCTGTACACATCTTTATGATTTTATTCAAGGGAAGATCTCGAACAAGTTTTCCTTTTATGAGTTGAAGATATATTTCACATTTTTTCTCATCTACAAAATAAACAAGTGGTGTAGTTATTCCGAAAGATTTAGTCTCTGAGATCATTTTTGCTTCCCTTATTGTTCTCAGGGTTCGTATACGCATATCAAGTGAATGAACTCGATAATCTTTCTTTTTCCTTATTTTTAAAATAGAATCTAATCCATTCCAAATTGCAACATAAATATCTGCTTCTGCACCTTTTTTTACAAGTTTCAATGAAAGACTAGTCTGGCAAACATAATTTAAGTTACAATCATGTTATTTCGTCAAACTAGTTTTTAGAACAATAATTTTGTAAAAATACAATTATAACACAGGATGCAAGACGAGTGAATATGGAACCAGATGAGAAGAGAATAATACAAGAGGATTGTTCCGAAGACTCGTTAGGTCCTGGAATTCTTACATTAACAAATAAGAGAATTGCCTTTGACAAGACAGAAGGTAGAATAATTGATTTTTCAAAGAAATTTGGAAAAACAGTTTTAGAAGCAAATCTCAATCAGATAACAGAGGTAGCAAAAGAGGGCAGACTGATAAAAAAAGTACGAATAAAGATAAAAACAAACGAAAGTGAAAAAATCTACAAGTTTGGAGTATACAACACAGGAAAATGGGAAAAAGACGTGAAAGAAGCTATTTCCAAGTATTCTGCCTAATAGAGAACTTCAACTGTATCTAGTCTCCAAGATTGTTTTACAAAAGTATCTTTCAGATCTAGTCCAGGTTTTTTTGATGATTCCAATAATCCAATCCAGGATATTTGAGAACCACAGTCTCCAGCATATTCTTTTGGGACTACAAAAAACTTGCAGTTGTGTCTTTCACATATGCTTGAAAGTATGTTAGACAACCTCTTGTTTGCTGCAACCCCGCCAACAACCAAGAGTTCTTTTTTTCCTGTAAATGAGAGTGCCCTTTCGGTAGCCTCGCCTATCATAGAGAATGCAGTTTCTTGCAACGAGAAACATGCTGACTCTATTCCCTTTGGAATCACTCGTTTTGTTGCAGACAATAAACCTGAAAATGATACATCATTTCCCTTTACAACATAAGGCAATGGGATATACTCTGTTGATTTTAACGCAAGTTCTTCAATTCGTGGTCCACATGGTGATGCAAACCCAGAATATCTTCCAATTTGATCAAGTAATTGTCCCAGAGTAATATCCAGCGTTTCACCAAAAACTCTCCACTTCTTTGAAAGAAATGCCAAAATCATAGTATGACCTCCTGAGACAAGCAATACCAAAGGATCTTTTGCTCCAGTCAACATTTTTCCAAGTTCGATATGACCTAATGCATGATTTACAGGATATATTGGAATATTATAATAAGAAGCAAGAGATCTTGCCACAACTGCGCCAATCCTCAAACATGGTCCAAGACCTGGACCTGCTGCATAGGATATCATATCTAGATCACTTATTGTTACATGAGACTCTTTGAGACATTCTGAAAGTACTTGTGGTGAATTTTCAGCGTGATGTCGAGATGCTTCTCTTGGATGTATTCCTTCTCCTTCCGGAGGTCTGTAGATCTTTCGTACATCAGAAAGAATTTTTCCCTGTCTTCCTTTTTTTTCTACTATTGCACAGGAAAATGTGTGAGCTGTGCTCTCTATTCCAAGGCTTAGCATGCTATCCCCTACTCAGAGTCGATACTATTTTCAAGACGTCGCCATTTTTGAGCTGATGTTCTGCACCCACTCTTTGCTTTGTCTTTGCATCTATGGCAAAAAGAAATCCCTTTGCAAGATCTTGATGTATAGACTTTGCCAGATCTCTTGCAGTTGCACCCACACGTAAGAGTTTTGCATCAGGTAGTACTTCTCCATTTTTGTTACACAGTTTTGTTTCATCTTCCACAGGAAATACCGTAATCATTTGTAAAAGATCAAAACATGCATAGTCAAGAACCCGTTGGACTCCAGTTCCATCCAATTTCGACATGACTTTTTCCGCTAGCTCAAGAGCCTTTTGCTGTGGTGGATTCAGATTAAGCCCATCTTTTATCTTAAATGACTTTGCACCAGGCAGGTAATCTATAATGCCATTTTTTGCAGCTTTTCTTAGAAGGAGTTCAGTTTCTGCACTACATGCAACAGCTGGGTGTATTTTTTTAAACTCATCCAAGATACCTAGATCATGGCATAAATCCGATTTATTTGCAGCTATGATAATGGGCTTTGTTCGTTTTCTGAGTGTTTTAATAAATGTGGAAAGATCATCTTCATTCCAGTCATGAGGTTTCTTTGACTGTAAATTCAAGGTATGCACAACAGATTCTACATCATATTCATCTATTCCCAATCCACTAAATCTCTGTGCAATTGCTTGAATCACCTTCCCGCTTTTACTCTCTAATTCTCTAGCAAGTTTTTGCCATTCTCGTTGAAGTATTTGTTTCATCCATTGATCAAACTCCTCTTCAACAAATTTTACATCTTCCATAGGATCATGAGTTCCTACAGGAACAGACTGACCTTGTATGTCGGTAGAGCCAGAAGCATCTATTACATGAATTAAAACTTCAGATGTCCTTGCATCATCTAGAAATTTGTTACCAAGACCCTTACCTTCATGAGCCCCAGGTACAAGGCCTGCAACATCAATTAGCTTGACTGCAATATACCTAGTTCCATTAATGCATAATGGATGATTGTGTGTCATGGCAAAATGTTTGCATGCACAATCGGTCTTAACATATGCAATTCCCACATTTGGTTCAATAGTTGTAAAGGGGTAATTTCCAATCTGCGCAGTTGTCTGAGTTGCAGCTGAAAAAAATGTCGATTTGCCAACATTAGTTTTCCCCAATAGACCAATTTGCATGCAAAAGAGTCCGAGATATGCTCTTATTAGTATTCCAAAAGCGTTTAATTTCAATTCATTTGATGACATTTATTGAACATAATAACTGGAAATCCTGGAACAGGCAAGCATACTATAGCCAAGTTGATTTCAAAAAAGCTGAATCTTGAGATTATCGATATCAACAAGATTGCAATAGAACAAGGATTAACTAAAAAGAATAACCATGCTCTTGACGTAGATGTAAACAAGCTAAAAAAAATAATAGATAAAAAGGCATCAGAAAATTCCATACTAGTAGGGCATCTTGCACCATATGTAATAGATTCAAAGAATGTCAAAGTATCAGTTGTATTAAGAAAGAGCCCATACAGACTTCAACCAATATACAAGAAAAGAAAATACTCAACCAAAAAATCACTTGAAAATCTCGGTAGCGAGATATTAGGCATAACATATTATGACGCAGTACGAGAATTTGGTAAGAAAAAGACATTTCAAATTGATACAAGTGATATATCAATTTCTGCTACTGCAAAGAAGGTGGAATTAATTTTTAAGAGAAAAAGTACAAAGGAAGATAAAATAGACTGGCTACACATGATTCTCAAAAAAGGAGACATGCAAAAATTCTTTCCATACTAGATTCAAATTACGTCGTATTTGGCTATAATGTAAAATGTTTGAGATAAAAAAATCAGATATGGCAGGAAGAATAGGAATACTGCATACAAATCATGGTAAAATTGAAACTCCTGCATTTGTTCCAGTAATTCATCCCGTCAAGCAAAAAATTCCCGCTAAAAAATTAAGAGAGATGGGATTTGATCTGGTCATAACAAATGCATACATAACATTGAAGAGGTATGGAGACGAGGCAATAAAACAAGGCATTCACAAGATAATTGATTATGACGGTGCAATAATGACAGATTCTGGCGGATATCAAGTCCTAGAATATGGTGACATTGATGTTGATTATAGAAAAATTGCGGACTTTGAAAAAGGAATAAAGACAGATATTGCAATTCCTCTTGATCGTCCAACAGGACTTGGACTATCAAAAAAGAAAGCAATAGAGTATGTACAGCATACACTACGAGTCTCAAAAGAGACATTGGACACAAGAGATGACAATGGACAGATTTGGGTCGGGCCAATTCAGGGTAGCGAACATTCTGATCTAGTCAAAAAATCAACAAAGGCACTCATTGATTCAGGTTTTCAGATGTTAGCATTAGGCAGTCCAGTGGAGTTTATGGAATCATATGAATACAAATTACTTGCCAAAATGATAATGACTGCAAAGAAGAACATTCCAGATTCCATTCCGCTTCATTTGTTTGGGGCAGGACATCCACTTACAATACCACTTGCAGTATCCCTTGGTTGTGATACCTTTGATTCTGCATCATACATGCTGTATGCAAAACATGATAGATACATCATGGAGGATGGCACTGCACACATTTCAGAAGTAGCATATTTTGCCTGCAACTGCGAAATCTGTACCAGAATAAAACCAAAGGAGATGTCATCTCTAGACAAAGAGGAAAGAACTAACAAAATTGCACTTCATAATCTGTATGCCATAAAGGCCGAAGTGGACAGGGTAAAGGAGGCCATTCATGAGGGACGACTATGGGAATACACCATAAGAAAGGCACGTGCCCATCCCAAATTATTTGAGAGCATACCAGTTTTTACCAAAAATACATCGTTTTTCACAGAAACTACTCCTAGATACAAGGATAATGCAGTGTTTCTATTCTCAAAAGAGGATCAATTCAGACCTGAAGTTTTGAGATTTCATTTGCTCGTACGCAAATTTAGGACAAAAAAGAAGACCCTAGTAATTGTTCCAGATGGTGGAGTCAGACCATTTTACGCGTCATCAGAATATAACAGCCTGAAAAAGAAATTCTCTTCTAAACTTGATGACATACAGTTTTGTCAATACAACCCATATCTAGGAATAATACCTGTGGAGTTATCAGATGTTTATCCTGCAGCTCACTATGTCATATCGGATACAGATTATGATTATGATGAGTTTCCAGAATTTGCCAAGACTTGGAACATGTTTCTTAAACACAACAAATTCAAAAACATCTATGCAATGAAAGATGAATTTTTAAAGTTCCATTCCAAGGGAATGAAAATAAAATTAAGATTTTTCAATACTAAAAAATAATAAAAAAGAAGATAGATTCCGCTTTTATAGTGCGGCGTCTTCTGCCCAGCCTTTTACGAATATACCGTTCTTGTGTAGAGGTACTGGTTGACCTGGAGTGTAAGTCATTGGTCTCATCCAGAAGATTGCTTTTGTTGGGCAAACTCCAATGCATGCTCCGTCTGAGATGCATCTTTCTGGATAAAATACAAATGCTTTACCTCTCTTCCAACCATCTACTGGTTTTACACGAAGAACGTCTGGGCCAAGAGAAGTACAGATTTCTACACATAGTGCACAACCTATACATCTCTGTTCATCAACGTCTGGAAGAATTGCGATTGGCATTCTGTTTTTGATCTTTCATCGTTTGCTATTTAAATGATCTGCAAAATCTATAACGGAGTTATAGAATTATTTCAATTTCAAAAAGAAAAGAAAAACAAAAAGAAAGTATAAATGATATTTTTACTTCTTTATTTGGCGCATTGCTTCAATCTGGCCTGATGTTACCCAGTCAAGCAATTCCGCAGATGTAGGATTTAGATCTCCTTTCTGATTCATCATATTGTGAACCCAAATCCAGTTTATTTGATTCAATAATGGTTTGTTTCCTTCATCGCCTCTTCGAACTTTGTCTCTGAGGTCTTTTGGGATTGTACTCCACCATTGTTCAAAAGTTCTACCCATACTCGGATCATTTTTTTTTGATCTAATTAAGTCTTTTGTAAATTATGCAAGATACATAACAGATCAGACCAAGATCAAGTGCTAAAGATTTAAAAGTCCTTTGGAAAAGTTTTGAATTCTTGCAAGTAAGAGTATTGGGGGCAGCCAGGGAAGTGGGCAGATCAGCTTTCCAAGTCAATTGTGACGGGGCTAGTTTTCTATTAGACTATGGAGTAGAGCTAAAAAAGGAGTCATTATATCCAATTTCGGTTAACCCACATGAAATTAATGCTGCCATCATAACTCATGCTCACCTAGATCACTCAGGAAACATGCCTTCACTCTTTGTAAATGGCAGTACTGATGTATATGCCACTCCCCCGACATTTGACCTTTCAAGATTATTAATTGAAGATATGCTCAGAATTCAGAAAAGTCAACTACCGTATGATTTTGCCAGTGTTTCAAAGATGATGATGCATTCAAGAGAGATAAAATACAAAGAGAAGGTGGAACGAGGAAATGCATCTTTTCAACTGCTTGAATCAGGCCATGTTTTAGGTGGGGCATCAGTTCTAGTAGAATCTGAAAATAAGAGGCTGTTTTACACTGCAGATATCAATCCGAGAGGATCAAGAATGCTAAGAGAGGCAGATCTTGATTTTGGAGAGATTGATTTGATCATTACAGAGAGTACATATTCCCAAACAAACCAGATGCCTCGAAATGAATCAGAAGAAAAATTCATGGAATTTGCATATGAAGTACTAGATAGAAAAGGCTCATTATTTGTGCCTGCTTTTTCAGTAGAAAGATCACAAGAGATTGCATGTGTCCTAAAGAATGCAGGGTTCAAACATAGAATTGTAATGGACGGTATGGCTGTTAAAGTAAATGAGATAATGTTGAACTATCCAGAATATTTACGTGATCCAAAAGTCTTTTCTGATTCTGTTCATCAAGCAATATGGATAAAGGGAGAAAAAGAAAGAAAGAGAGCATTAGATGAACCAGCTGTCATAATTTCACCTGCAGGTATGTTAGTTGGTGGGTCCGCAGTATTTTATTTACAACACTTGGCAGCAGACAAGAAAAACGGTATTGCATTGGTATCATATCAAGGAGAGGAACACCAGGAAGAAAACTTTTGGACACCGGCAGAGTAGGTATGAGAGGGAAAGAATTCAAGTGTGAAGCAGAAGTAAGACAGTTTGAATTTTCAGGACATGCAGATAGAAATTCTCTTTTTGAGATGATGAAAAAAATCAAGGGCAATCCCAAGGTTCTCACCATTCATGGAGACAGCGACTCTTGTACAAAGTTTGCAGACGAGATACATGAAAAGTTTGGGTTTGATGCTCATGCACCAGAAGCTGGTGAAACAATAAACGTATAACATGCAGAAGACATTTACCGCAATAAACATAGAAACTACAATTAACAGTGGACAGGTTTTCCTCTGGAATAAAATTAAAGATCAATGGGTAGGCATAGATGGTCAGGATCTTATCATTTTAAACCAATCACCGTTTAGTGCTAAATCAGCATCCAACAATATAGACAATTTTTTTAGAGCAGACGATAACCTAAAAAAAATATTATTAGACATTAGTAGAGACAAGATAGTAGCAGGTGCAGTAAAACAATCACCAGGACTGAGATTGATAAGACAAGATCCGTTTCAATGCTACATATCTTTTATCTGTTCTTCAAATTCATCCATACAAAATATCAAATCAATGTTAGAAAATTTGTGCAAAAAGTTTGGCACCAGGAAGAGGTTTGAAGGATATGAGTTGACCACATTTCCAAAAGCTGAGACACTTGCAAATGCATCCATGAGAGAGCTGATCGAGTGTAAACTTGGATTTAGAGCAAAATATGTCAAAGAGGCATCTCAGGCAGTGGAATCTGGAAAGATTGATTTTGCATTATTAAAGAAAGCTGATTATCATACTACTTTAGAATCTCTGAAAAAAATTCGTGGAATAGGCAACAAGGTAGCAGATTGCATTGCATTATTTTCTCTTGACAAAATGGAAGCATTTCCAATTGATAGGTGGACACAAAGAATTTTGTTGAAATATTACAAAAAGTTTTTCAGTAATGTTACAGAAAAACCTGTGACAGAAAAAAAATATGAAAAACTTCACGGTGAAATTTTAGAATATTTTGGTCCATATGCAGGTTATTCACAACAATTTCTCTTCAAGATGGAAAGGGATCTTAACAAAAAAAATTGGTTGTAAAAACCCTTAATATGGCTACTAATTGCCCGGTATTTGGGCCTGTAGCTCAGCTTGGATAGAGTGCTGGACTTCTAATCCAGTGGTCAAGGGATCGAAGCCCTTCGGGCCCGCTTTCTAGATAATACAAAGAAAAAATCTTACACATGTTCCAATAATTTAATTATCTTCACCTGAAGATCAGATACAATATGAAAGACATCGAGTTGAAATTAGAAAACATGACTTTCAAGCGTAATGAGACAATAAGAGGAAAGATCCAAGTAAATTATTCAGGAAGATATGATGGTGTAGTAGTAAATACCCAAATTCTAGGCTCTAATCAACTGATAGTATATAGATCATATAATAACAAATCCATATCACAGAATCTCTCAAGATTGTTTATCAACAAAAATGACATGCAACAAAATTCAGTAGAGTTTACGGCTTCTATAGAATTTGAACCAAAAGAGATTCATGAGATAAAATTTAGAGCATCAATAATTCAGGAGCATAAAGAGATCGAAAGCGATGTTGTTTTTGGGAAGTTAATGCCCTAGATTTTATAATTTTCCTAGGACGTTAAAGCCCCATGTTCTATGGTTATCTGTCCCTTCATCCATGGATGAGGTTCGCAGTGATATGGCACAACTACTTCTTGTGTAAAGACAAATTGATAGCTGGCACCTGGTTTGATAACTCCAGGAGAGCCAAAGTCTCCACTATATTGGTCCTTGAATGGCTTATCAGGGGTTACTGTATGAGCAGTTTCACCAGTATTCTTCCAAACGACTAGATTATTTACTCCAAGTTGAGCCTTGGTGGTTTTTGGCGTAAAGTTTTGCTCTTGTGCTGAGTTTTCTGCACCAGGAACAATAATTATTGTTGTAGTGTCACCTGGTTTGAGAATTTTTTCCGGAATTATTGGCTTGGCATTAAGTTCTGGTATAAAATAAAGCTGATAATATGAAACACCTATGGCAGCACCTACAATAACTGCAATTAATCCTATTCCATACGCATGACTGGAGGATGGAAGACTCAAACTATTTGCCAATCTTGTTTTTAGTCTTATAAAGCTATACAAAAAATAATTAAAACGAATTATGAATTGATCTCTAGGATTAAGATCTACGAAGGCAGAGTTGCAGCTGATTCTTTACCATCAAGTGGTTTTGGAGATTCAGACTCGGCAGGCGGTGGAGTAGGGATCTTCTTTGCTTCATTTAGTCCGTGTCTGTACAAATGGAATAGTCCAGCAAATACCATAAGAATCAGTCCAGTTAGGAATAGTGCAAAGTTTTTCATTCCACTCAGAGCTGCATTGTATGCTGCGATGTTAAGATATACTTGGAATGCCAAAAGTCCTACAATTAACCAATTTATCCATTTTCCAGAGAGATTGATAGGTGATGCTTTATGTGGACCTTTTGAAGCTGCCAATTTTGCCTTTCTTTCGGATTCTTTTGCAAGCAATATCATCATATATGAGAATCCAAATCCTATTGGAACAAGCAATAGCATTATCAGGTAGAAAAATATCGGATCAATTACAAGTCTAGCAACTAGAGGTTTTGTTACATCAGGTGTAATGTAAAAGCCCCAATATGTTGTCACCATAACTTGCGTTATTCCAGTAATTCCAAATGCGGTTACTATTGGCCTATCTTTCCATGAGAATTTCTTGTATCGGTCTATAAATGGAGTCATTGCAATTGCTACAATGAATATGCCTGGCCATAGTACTCCTGTTACAAATTTGTCATATTGCGTTCTCAAGAATGCATAGATTCCAGTAAGATACCATTCAGGTACAGTGATACCTGGCGGTACCGTGGGTTCAAATTTGGAACCAAGGTCCACTGGGAAGACTCCACCTGTCAGAAATATTGCTCCCGAGATTGCCATACCATTGGCACATCAAAGACCAAGAATCGTGGCATGTGAACTGCCATAAGTCCCAACATTACTATCGGTAAGAGAAATACGTGCATCGTATAGAACCTGAGAATAAAGTCAGCAAATCCAGATCCAAACATGGCATCACGAATTGTAGGTCCTACCACTGGCATAGAATTTGTAAGCGATGCTGCTATACTGATTGCAAGTTCAGCGCGTTCACTAAATATAATATCATAACCGGTAAAGGCTTCCAAGATAGTTACAGTACCAAGTACTACACCAGTAACCCAAATGATTTCATTTCGTATCTTGTATCTACCACTAAAGTATTGATAATACATGTGAAGTACTGCAAGTAGAACCATTGCATTTGATGCGTGATAGTGAATATTTCGTATCATAAATCCATATGGAACAGTATCATTGATTTTGGCAACACTGTCCCAAGCTCTATCTAATATTGGTTGATAATAGAACATCAATAACGCACCAGTGATTCCAAGAATTACAAATATTACAAATGTGAGCATTCCCAAGAATCCGAAAGGACTTACAAATCTTGCAGGAAATGAAAACTTGGTACCGATGAATACAGTTCGTTCCAGCCCATCCCAAATCCAGTAGAAGAAATCTACTAGACCGTTTCTACGTTTTAAGGAAACGACCATATCCTACTACTCCATTTTCGTTTACAGACCACACAGCTGGTTTAATCCATAAATTTCCATCATTATCTGTTTCAAAATAAAGAGTTGCCAATACATTTGACGGCGATGCCTGAAGTGAAGCAGGTCCTGCAAATGCTTTTCCATTCAATGGATTGTACATACTTCCATGACATGGACATTCACCTCTTTTTCTACCTTCTTGTGGCCAGTATTTCCACAAACACCACAAATGCAAACAAACCATACTATAGGCTCTAAAAGCGCTAACATCATCCTTGTCACCACCAAGTTCTTCTGGTAATCGTATAAACTGCCATTTTTTGAATGCCTCCTGATCAAGTACAGAGTCTCCTGTTTTTGGATAAGTGATAACCTCGGAGTGATTCTTTGGGAAAGTCTTGACGTTTGCCTGTGTTCCGTCAGGCAAGATGACTTGAGCTCTCTCAAGGGAAGCATTAGACGGATTTGGCATGAATTTACCCCATGGCACAAACGGCGTAAATGTCAAAGCAACTCCGGCGGCTCCAAGTAATTTAAGAAAATCACGTCTAGATAGGGCATCCTTGGCAGAATCTTGCTCAGACATCCAAAGCTCCGTTCTTGAAAAATTGCATATAAACCTTGTCTAGCCTCTTTTTGAAATTTTCAATCTTTTCAAAGTGAAAATGGTTATTGTAGATACAATTCCAATCCCAACTAGGATCTCAAAAATTATGAGATTCTGATCGCTTCCAGTTGAGTTAGACATAACATTTGGAGAATTGTCTACATTTAACACAATGTCTGCAATTCCAGTATTTCCTGCCCTGTCTTTTGCAGTTACCGGAATAGTATAGTTTCCATTTGTGATAGAGGTTGTATCAAATTGGATATTTTTGACATCATGGAAGATCTGTTTTGGAGTTTGCACAGTAAGCCAGTCTTTTTGTGCAGGATTTAGTTCATTTACATCTAAATCAATATCAACTATCCCAGAAACTTGAGAATTGTTCTTTGGCGATTTTACTATAATCTGTGGCGTAGTGTTATCTATAACAAACTTGAATTCTTTTGAAACATCATGACCTACAGTATCAGTTATTGTAAATTGAATATCATGTTCTCCTTCAGAAAGACTTTTCACATCTTTTGCCAGTCCAGTTTGGTTAATTGTTTTTGGTTCAGTGCCATCAAGATAATATTTTGCATCCTCAATTCCTTGTCCAATTATTTTTGGATTCATGGTGTAATTACTATTAATGAAAAGTGGAATGTCTACAATCAACTGAGGTTGAGACTCTATTGGTAATAGAGTGGAAAATTTGGTAGTAATAGTAACAGGTTCTGAGATTGATCTTCCTCCAAACAATGGAGCATGTATCAACACAGAATAAACACCAGTTTGATTTACCGATGCGTATAATGCAGTAGATGTTGTGTCCTTGTTCTTTACCGGATAAAATCCTCCCCCTTCACTAAATGAGGTGCTTGGACCAAGCCAGTCACTGGTTGGCCACCCCTGGAACTGTCCCATCACACCTGGAGGATTATTTGTTTGAATAATTTTTCCCTGTGGATCTATTACAAAGACAGATAGGTTTGTGTCAGGATCTTTCCAAGATAGAGTCATTGCAATAGAATTGATTGTTTTATCAGTTACATCAAAATAATATTGACGCCAGTCTCCTGCATTATACCTGTTTGACATATCAAATCCTCCTCCAATGTACCCGTTTCCATATAGTGTATCCCCTTGTTGTCCTTGTATTACAGTGGGAAGATCTTTTGGTTGAAGTTTTTTCAGTACGGCATATGAAACTGGAACATTAACAGCATGTGATCTTCCTTCAAATTTGACAAATGCTTGGTACAATCCAGGAGATTGGTCCAAAGGAACAATCAGTGTGGCCATTATTTTTGCAGACCCATGGNTGTATTACAGTGGGAAGATCTTTTGGTTGAAGTTTTTTCATTACAACATACGAAACGGGAACATTTACAGCATGTGATCTTCCTTCAAATTTGACAAATGCTTGGTACAATCCTGGAGATTGATCCAAAGGAACAATCAGAGTAGCGATTATTTTTGCAGATTCGTGTGGCTTGATTGAAACATTTTTTGAATTCGTCCAGATTTGATTCCATGGTATTTTTTTGTAATAACTTGCAGTCAGTGTATAGTCAGATGATGTAGAGTTTTTCTTTGTGTCACCTGTCCAGTATGAATACCTAGTAGGCACAGGATAAACACCAACTAGAGGAATGTGTTTTATCTTCGTAGCAGGCTCGGAAACCCTGAGTTCTTGTACAGTTCCCCATGAACCACCTCTATTTATCAAAGAGAGATCGTTTGAGACGGGTACAGATGTATCATTTTTCTTGTCCCAGTCGTACAGGTACAAGGACGATATCTTCATGTCATCAGCATATGTTTTTGCAGACGAATTCATAAATTGTGAAAATGGAAATGCCAGGTTGAGAACTAGTAGAGAAGCATCATCTGGAACAGGATTAGTCTTTTCAAAGAACGATGTCAATCCAGTATAATTTTTGATTTCTTGCAATGGAACATAATCAGGTCTATAGACTCCAGATTTTTTTATCAACGGATCTTGTAATCGTACTTGAGTGGTTCCATTGTACACATCATATTTTATTAATCCAAGTTTTTGCGGCTCAACATTAATCTCCAACGTATGATTAGTAGGATTCACTATTGTAAAAGTAGCAGACGTTCTATCTCCAGGATACAATCTACCACCAAACCAAGATGTTTCAGGTAATGAAGAATTGGTGAGATTTATTTTTGTTAGACCAACTGATGAGGAGTTCATCGAATCCAAAGCAGAATCTAAAATCTTCTTTGTATTACTATACGATGCATCGTTGTATACTGTAAATACATCATCGTTTCCTAAGACAAAATTTACTGCATTTGTTACATTGACCAGTCCAGAACCTTGAGAGAATGGATCGTTTCCAAGATCAGTTGCAGTTGACATTAAAATATTTTTTATTGTAAATGGATTGTATGGAATATTTTTGTCTTTTAGACTCTCCATCAGAATTGCTGCAGAGCCTGCAACCAGAGGTGCAGCCAAGCTTGTTCCACCAAATAAACCATATTGGTTCGTATTGTTTTTACTTGATTTTGTTATTGATGTAGGAACATAGCTATATTCACCTACTGCCATAAGATCTGGCTTTGGGTCTCCAATAAGAGATGGTCCCTTGCTAGAAAACCCCGACACTTCACCAAAATGAGAAGTATTGTTGCCAAATCGTGGTTGATTCTTAAATGAACCATAACCCACAAAGACATTATCAGTTACTGCTCCCACTGTAATTCCAAACGGTGCAGCATCAGGAGTTCCCATTGTACCATAACCAGGTCCTGCATTACCAGAACTACTAACCATCAAGATTCCAGGATAGTTCACATCAAGAGAATGTGGAACACAAAGTGCACCAAGTAATAGCGACTGCACATCAAGTCCTGGAACTGACTGGAGTGCAGGAAAAGTCGAGATTCCCCAGCTGTTTGATATTATATCTACTCGAGTATTTCCAGTATACTTCCATTGATTTTTTTCCTGGTCAAATCCAGCAGCCCAGAGCCATCCATAGATCGCATCACCCACCAAAGCGCCTTGATAGGAACTATTTTTGCTCCAGGAGCAACCCCAAGTATATGATACTTTGTAGAATTTGTGTAGATGCCATAGCTTTGTTTTCCACTAGAGGTTATGGAACCAGCAGTACCTGTTCCATGTCCTCCAAAATCATACATTATTCCAAAGAAATTTCCGTGAGGATCTAGAGGAGGAAGAAGTGTGCCATTGATTGCTCCTAGCTTTTTGTCAACTAGAGACGGTTTTGTAATTACACCATATACATCAAGAACATGTGCACCTACTGTTCCTGCTCCATAGTCAAGATTGCCATCATGATTTGAATCATAGACAAGATTTTCGTTACCTTTTCCAAGTGTAATTGTAGACTCATCAGTAAAATCATAATCATATGTTGGAACGGTAAAACTATCAAACTTTTGATAATCTTTCCAAGAATCAGACATGTCTGCTATTATAGTATCATAAAATCCAGGAATGTTGGAATCAACTACAAGAACCGGCACTAGNAATTGTAGACTCATCAGTAAAATCATAATCATATGTTGGAGCGGTAAAACTATCAAATTTTTGATAATCTTTCCAAGAATCAGACATATCTGCAATTATAGTATCATAAAATCCAGGAATGTTTGAATCAACTACAAGAACCGGCACCAGTTGTAGTCTATAATATTGACCTTGGGATATGTTTTCGTATATCATGCCAAAGTGATACACCCCACTCTTTGAGAGGATAAAGTGTCTAGGGTCTTTTCCTATTTTATAATCACTTGGTACAGTTCCATTTAGAACTGGATTTCCACCTTTTGGATATAATGAGTTGTAGACTTGGACATAAGTTCCCTTGCCATTTTTGTGCAGATTAAGAAACACCCCCTTTGAAGTCACATATACAAAAGATGTGACATTTTTCGGTATGGTATGTGTATAATTTTGTATTATGCCTTTATCATTGATATTTGCGACAAATGTTGCGTTAGTCAGTACAATACCTTGTCCATCAGCATCAATCATTATGGGAGCATTATTTTTGTCACGGGCTATTGAATCCCTTACATCTGGATTTGTAAAGTCAGTTCCAGTATCTACTATTCCTATCTTGATTCCGTTTCCCGTATATCCATAATTATGTAATACATTATCAGAGCCCAGAATGTTGCCAATTCGTGATACATCAGTTGTTGGCGTATCAGGTGTTACCGAGTCAAACTCTAATGGTAGATCTTCCATCACATTATATCCATTTAATTTCAAGTTTGAGACTTGATCTTGATTGAAAAAACCCAGTGCAAGAGAACCATGAATTGAATTCATTCCATAGATAATTCCATTAGCTTGTGAGACTATATTTTCTACAGATCGTGGACCAAATACAATATATCTTTTGACTACATCTTGATATGAAGCTGGTTGAAAATTTATGAGACCTGACACTTGATCTGTTTTGATGTTTATGTTATTGTGTGGAAGATCTACATCGTATGATCCCAATGCTGTTTTTGGGAAAATAGAAAGTAACAAGACAATGATCAAAAAAAATCCTATCTTTGAGATGGAGTTTTTTTTTACCATGGAGTTTATCGTCGCCGAGCAAGAATTGTTATTTGTAGTGCTATAATTATTGCTATGAGAGCCACGACAGGAAGAAACAATGAGTTTAGTTGCGTAGATGCTTGGTCAATACTTCCAACTGAATCAGACATTTTGGTTACACTCGTGTTCAGATTGTGGTTTGCCTGAGTGATAGACTGTTGACTACTGTTTAGTACAGTTCCAAATCCTTGAATTTCGGATTTTAGTTTGTCAAGTTCCTTAGAAGTAGAATCCAAAACAGTATTTAATTGTAGTATTTGATTAGATATTCCTTCGATATTTTGTTTGAGTACCAGGGTGGCAACAGAGCCATTTGCAGTAGTACCCTTACTTACTGCAGTTATGTGAAAGATGTATGTACCTTCCTGGGTTGGGGTAAAGTCTACATAAAATAGTCCTTGGTGTAGAGTTTTTATCGAGTCTGAAATGTTGACTACACTACCATCTGGCATGTGAACATGTGATGAGCCAAGTACAGTAGAAGGATTTCCTGCAACCAGTAATCCATCACTTGTAACCTGAATAAAGACTCGGAATGTTTGATTAACAGCTGCGCTCTGCGGAGCAAATACAGATGCTTGAACAATTGGTTGTTGTGGTACTTGAATCAATGATGAATTTGCCAAAAATTTTACATCAATTATCTTTGATGTACCTTGTTCTTTTGTGGCAATTGCTTCTACAGAATATGTTCCGTATGAATAGTTAGTTGTGGCATTAGGCCATCGTATCAATATATGACTAAAAGCACCAGTGTCATCAGCATTTATTTGATTGAATTGAGCTATGGTTCCATCTGGTGCAAATAATCTAATTATTAGAGGTTCATTTGGAAGAGCCTGGCCATAGACAAGAAGAGGTTGGCCCTTAGAATATACATCTCGGTCAGTAGACAACTCCAAAGCAAAAGCCTCTGTCAAGAAATTACTTGTAACTACAAGGAGTAACAATCCAAATATCAGTAGCTTCAATCTAGATATGATTTTGCCAGCCCATAGATATTGGTTCTGCTATATTGATATGGTAAACATTGTCAAAAATTCTACTCGTTAGAGTATCGCTCAGGATTCATAGAGTTTATTGCCACCATTGAGAAATTCGCTTGCTCATTTTTTAATATAGTGAGAGATGCGTTTCTAATTATCATCTCATATAACAATTCAGGTTTGGGTTGGAGTACTGTGGATATCATTGATTTGATAGGATCCATGTGTGTAACAAGCAGAATTGTTTCATCATTGTGTTTTTTCAGGCAATATGAAACCATGTCCAGAACTCTTTTTTTAACACTTGCAAATGTCTCGATCCCATTTGTTTCAACTATCGGGTGACCTTGATAGAATTTTAAGAAGACATTTCCATGTTTTTTGAACATGTCATCATAATGCATTCCAGAAAATGATCCCATGTCAATTTCTGTTAGTCTTTCATCAACAGTACAGTCAAGGCCTACGCTGTTGGCAACTATTTTAGCTGTATGTTCTGCCCTTTCTATTGGGCTGCAATATATCCTAGATACGTTAAATGGTTTGAGAAAGTNCCTACGCTGTTGGCAACTATTTTAGCTGTATGTTCTGCTCTCTCTATTGGACTACAATATATCCTAGATATGTTAAATGATTTGAGAAAGTCTCCTATTTGCTGCGCCTGTTGAATTCCTAGTTCAGTTAGAGGAAATCCTTTTGTGCGCNAGTCTCCTATTTGCTGCGCCTGTTGAATTCCTAGTTCAGTCAAAGGAAATCCTTTTGTTCGTCCAGCTAAAATTCGTTCAACATTATTTTTGGCTTGGCCGTGTCGTAGAAAAAGAACTAGTGGCAATAACGATTACAATTATTGAATAAAGATAATAATAACATTGCTTGTGCTTGATTTCATGAAGATTGGAATAATTGGTGGAACTGGCGGAATGGGTAAAGGGTTTGCTCTACGATGGTGTGAAAATCATGATGTCATAATTGGTTCAAGAGAATCTCCCAAGGCAGAAGAAGCTGCTAGAGAATATTCAGAATTAGCACAAAAAGAATATGTTTCCTTTAAAGGAAAGATTTCAGGAAAAGACAACACTAGCGTTGCAAAAGAAAGTGATGTTTTGGTTTTGTCAATTCCATATGAAAACATAGATGCAATTTGTTCTCAACTCTTACCTCATGTGAGAGACAATTGTACAGTGATATCTCCAATAGTTCCTTTGATAAAGACCGATCTTGGATTTGAATTTATTTCATTCAAGGACAAGAAGCCATCAGCATTTGAATTGGTTCAAAAACACATGAGGAATAAATCGAGATTGGTTTCTGCATTTCACACAATATCTGAAAAGAAACTAGTTGATCCAAAACTTGTGCTTGATTCTGACATATTTGTTTGTGGGGATGCTGAAGATTCCATAAACATAGTGCGCCAGTTAATAACTGAGATAAAAAATCTCAGACCCATACTATTAGGACCAGGTTCTCTGTCATATCTTGCAGAAGTGGCAACACCGATTCTTCTTAATGCAATGATAAAAAACAAGATGAAGAACCCAGGCATAAAGATAATCTAGTTACTATACCAGTAGTTAGCATGGGCAAAGTAAGAAGAAAGAATTGGTTTACAGCTATGGGCGTGTTGTTTATTGTTGTAGCATCAATTGCAATCATACGAGACTTGCTCATTTGGGGACCAGAATTTACCACAGACTTTTTTACGTCATCAGACATAACAAGTGAAAAAATATCCGTAGGCATGTTTGGCATAGCAGGATTTCTCATTATCCTAGGTCTTAGGGGAGAGAACTATGAAGAATGAAAAGTTTGTAAAATCACAGAAAATTTTGCGACTTGCTACAATAGGTTCTTCTGGAGACCCACACATTGTTCCTGTGTGGTACATGTATACAAATGGTAAATTCTATGTAGGAACAAACACAAATACAAGAAAGGCAAAAAATATCAAAAAAAATTCCAAGATATCATTTTGTGTTGATACAGGAATAAGATCACCTGATATCATTGGTGTGATGGGAATGGGGAGAGCCAAGCTAATTTTAAAGACAGAAATGGTGAAATCAATTTCAAAGAAAATTCTTTTACGATATTTTACTAGTCTAAAAAATAAATCAGCTCAAGAACTTTTGGACCAGACTGACTGCATTATTGAAATAACACCAAAAAAGGTCACAGACTGGAGATATTAGGCAACAAATTTTTCTATTTTATCTAGTGCTTGCTCTAAAATAGGTATATCAGGTAGGAAGACCATTCTAAAGTGACCCGTACCATACTGAGTTCCAAATCCAGAACCATGAACAGTAAGGATTCCAGTTTCCTTTAGTAGTCTGTTACAAACTCTTTATCAGAACCATACTTGTTGTGTTCAATCTTTGGAAATGCATAAAACGCACCTTTTGGATTTGAACAACTTATACCATGCATTCCATTTAGTCTCTTGATTGTATAGTCTCGTCTTTTCTTTAGTTCCAAGACAAACTTGGACACATAATCTTGTGAACCATTAAGTGATTCTAGTGCAGCATACTGTACTGGCAGGTTGGTGGCTATTCTTACTCTAGATAGTTTTGGTACATTTTCTCGTAATAATTCTAGTCTTTTTGATTGATTAAACCCAATGTATCCTACTCGCCAGCCAGACATCAAGTGAACTTTGGAAAATCCGTTAAGCAGAATTACAGGCGAGTCTCCACTTACCTTGCCTATTCCTGTGAATTTTTCGTCAAAGACAATTTGATCATATATCTCATCACAGATGATATACAGATCATGTTCGTTTGCAAGGTCAACCAAATCCTTGAGAGATTTTTCACTAAATACTACACCTGTAGGATTGTTTGGACTGATAAGGCATATTGCAACGGTTTTGCTAGTAATTTTTGATTTTATATCATCAAGGTCTGGAGTTGAATTGTGAAGGTCTACCAAAAATTCTATCGGTTTGCCACCAAACAGTCTGACGTATGATGCATATGGTGGATAGTATGGACCTGGGATTAGCACTTCATCTCCTGCCTCTACAATAGAGGCCATTATCATTTCAAGTCCCTCAGATACACCGTTTGTTACAAGAAT
>NZ_RCMC01000271.1:0-3898 GCF_011319475.1 Candidatus Nitrosotalea sp. FS | reverse complement strand
ATGCATAATAATTCTGGCACTCCCTGACTGCTTTTATCAATGCCTCCTTTACCCTGTCAGGTGGCTGAAATCCATACTGGAGTGGGTCACCTATGTTAAGATAGGTTATCTTTTTGCCTTCTTTTTGGAGTTTTCTTGCTTCTAGTGCAATGTCACGTATTGCATATTCTACTCCTGCCACTCGTTGTGAAATTTTCAAGTATCTAGACAGATATTTAGCCCCGTTAAATTCTTAATTGATCGGACCNATTGTATAATCATGAAATTTCAGATTTCGTTGTTTTATGTTGGAATATTATTAATCATAACAGGATCAATTGGAGCTGGAATAATTTTATCGGAATCAAACAAAAGCACGGCCAGTTTTTTGCTAGACAGCCAAGACGCCAACAACGTGCCAGTCAAAGTCAAGGGGGATGGAATTGGGTTTTATCTAATAACTTCAGAGAGTTATCAGAACAACATTTTGGCAAAAGTGGTTGATTCGCATGGGAATTTTCTAGACATACGAAAGATAACAAACAAGGTGACTGTCGATTACTTTCATTTTGAACATGATGATCAGGTTACACTGGAGCTAACCAATCTTTCTGACAAACCTGTGACGTTACAGGTTATCATAGGAGACACCAGAGTTCAAGAGATTACGTTTCCTGCAGCATTGATATTTGCAGGTGCGTTGATCTTGGTTTTTTCAGGATATAGAAAACTGAGGAACTACATCACAGAGCAGCCAGACGAGAACAAGTCATAGATAGGTATACACAACATTGTTGCGCCAATCAATAGGGACAGGTTAAATCCAATCCAGGTTGCAGAAAATATCATATTTACAATTGCGAATGGAACAACTTTTTTTGTTTTGTTATAGCCAAATTTTGCAAGTGTGAGAAAGCCGCCAATTGAGGTCAAGAGCAATCCTGATTCTATAGTAAGATGTGATGATGTAACCAGTCCGTCAATGCCATATATTTGGTGGAAGTTGTAATCCACGTATCCCCCTCCAAGCTGCATTGCAGAGCCTGCCAGTAGGAATATCATTCCAAGGATCACTTTTCTGTTTTTCAATGATAATACGGTTCCAAATGCGGCAGAAAATGCCACTATGCTCACTCCTGTATATACAGTAACATGCTGGATTGTCCAGAAGCTATCAGGGATTTTCAGTGCATGTGATGCAGAATCCCATATTCCTCCAATCAATACACCAGATGTTCCCAAGACTGCCAGGACTGAAACAAAAAACAATAGATCGTTTTGTCGTGATAGAAACGATCTTGATACAATTTGTGGCATTACCATACTCACACTCGAAATGATCTTGCTATATAGAATGTTGTTATGAAATTTTTAGCATCTTGTTTTATTGATTTTAATCTGTGGATGTGATTTTTTTTGAAATGACTATTATACTGGATACGTCAAGTGGTACCATGAGCCCAGGCATAGGATTAATGAAACGTAGACTTCCNTGTTATGAAATTTTTAGCATCTTGTTTTATTGATTTTAATTAATACATGTGATCTTTTTGGAAATGACTATTATACTGGATATACCAAGTGATACCATGACTCCAGGCATAGGATTAATGAAGCGGAGACTTCCGACAGAAAAGGAAGCAATACCTGTTGCAGTATCTGGAATCGTGCAAAAATACGGAGTCAAGTCAGATGAGATCAAGACATTAGAGACCAAGTTTGATATAGACAGCGGAGACTGGTATGTAGCACTTGGATTTGGAGAGAAGAGGGTGATAGTAAAGATGGATTCTGTACAAGGCACGATAACCGAGATTAAAGAGATCTAAGTTTTATTTTCGAAATTGTACGTTAGATACTTCAGGCTCTTTTATTATTATCAATCCACCATCTCGTAGTTGTTGAATTAATTGTAAAACCTCTTTTTCCATCTGTCCCCTCTGCAAGCCAACTTGTTTTGCAAATAGATCAACTAGTTCGGTTATTCTTCTTTGGCCGTTGCATAGTTTCCAGAATTCTACTATAGCTTGATTTACCATGAAGCCTTGCTGATTTTCATTCATCAAGACAATGGAACCATCTTCTTGTTTTACTAGAGATCCTATACCTTGTGGCATAGCAATTTCATAATTAATTGGAGCAACAGTTTTTTGCTTACCATAATTTATCATCTTCTTTCCTTCTTCTGACATTTTTTCAGGTGTCCATGCTGGTTCCCATACAATCTCAACGTTAACAGAAGATACACCAGGAACCTTAGTCACATATCGTTTTACATCAGTGACTAGAGTATCATGCAATGGACAACCACGTGTTGTCATTGTCATTTTGATATCTACTTTATTATCTGGGTTTATGTTTACGCCATAAATTAATCCCATATCCACTACACTGATTGGAATCTCTGGGTCCATGCATTGTTTTAATGAATCCAATACCTGCTGTGAAGTGACAGTTGTCATGAATTGGTTTGTTTGTACAATAGAATAAATACTTTACAACTTGGATTCAATAATTTTTTGATTGATGTATCAAACGGCGGTTCTGCCACACCAGCTTCGGTTATGATGCCGGATATGAGTTCAGGNATACTTTACAACTTGGATTCAAATAATTTTTTGATTGATGCTTCAAATGGGGGCTTGGCAATGCCTGCTTCGGTTATAATTCCAGTGATTAATTCAGGAGGAGTCATATCAAAGGCGGGGTTTATCACATTGATGTCATCTGGTGCAGTCTTTTTTCCAGCCACACCTGTGACTTCACTTGCTTTTCGTTGCTCAATTATGACATCTTCCGGTCTACTTTTTAGATCAAAAGTTGATAGAGGTGCTGCCACATAGAATGGTATGTTATGTTGTCTTGCCATCAATGCAACTTGGTAGGTTCCTATTTTATTGTAAACATGTCCGGTTTTGAGTATTCTATCAGCTCCTACAATTACCTTGGAGACAAGTTTGTTTGCCATGGAATATCCAACTGCAGTATCTGGAATGAGACTGACATCAATTCCATCGTGTTTTAGCTCAAATGCCGTAAGCCTTGAGCCTTGCATAACTGGCCTAGTTTCAGTAGCTATAACTTTGATCTTCTTTCCACTATCTTTTGTTGCCCGGATTACACCAAGAGCTGTTCCATATGCAACAGTTGCCAATGCACCGGCATTACAGTGAGTCATGATAGTATCATTGTTATCAAATAATTGTGAACCGTGTTTTCCCATGCGCATGTTTATTGCAATATCTTCTTCTGCCATTTGTTTTGCTTCTTTAACAACAGATTCCTTTAGTGTGGAGATATCTTTTGCAGACCTTGCAACATTCATTATTTTTTCAAGGCCCCATGCAAGATTGATTGCAGTAGGCCTTGTTTCATGTAGAACTTTTCTTGCTTTTTCTAGATCCTCCATGAGAGATTCTTTTGTACTAGCAGTACTTTGCAGTGCTGCCAAGGCAAGGCCAAAAGCACCAGAGACTCCAATTGCTGGTGCGCCTCGTACAATTAGATCTCTGATTGCAACTGCGACGTCCTGATAATCGGTATAGGTAACATAGACTAGTTCATTTGGGAGCTTGGTCTGGTCTATCATTATAACGGAATTGTTCTTCCATTCTACAGTTCGAAGGCTAGAGTGAATCATATCTTGTTTTAAAAAATTAATGGACCTTATATCAATTAAATCCTTGAATTAGTCTTTGCAATCCTTCTTTGAGTTCCACTTGAGGAGTATATCCAAGCTCTTTTTTTGCAAGCCATACAGATACTTGGCTATGTAGTATATCTCCAGTATTTGCCTTTTTGTAAATTATGGGTATTTTTTTTCCTGAAATTGCTATCATCATTTGTGCAAGTTCCTTAATTGATATGTATTTCCCACTTGCTATATTGTAAAACTTGCCTTTTTTTCCACTTATTTTTG
>NZ_RCMC01000081.1 GCF_011319475.1 Candidatus Nitrosotalea sp. FS | reverse complement strand
TTTCGTGACCATGATAAAGGAACTTGTAGATACGGAAACGCAAATAATAACAAATCATCATAATAATCCAACCATTCCTTTTGACTACTATAATCTGATGATAAGAGAAATTAATTCTAAAATCATCTGCAAAAGAGAAGTATACAAGCGACTGACAGGCGAAGATTTGGAATATTAACAGGTTGGATGAAATGACACCTGCACAGGCGGTTACATTTCTTGTCTATACTGTAACGGATTTTTTTTCTTGCTCAATCTCTGCTTTCAATATGTTGATCTGTAAGAGCTCTCTGAATGTTTCATCAAGATCCTTTAGTTTTGTATAAATTACAAACACATTGTCATAGGTAAGAATTGATTTATCGGGAACTAGTTCGTTAGGACGCATAATGTGATCTATGAACTTCCACATTTCTTCTAATGTTGGCTTGTTTTGTTCGGTTATTGCGGTTCTACTCTGTTACGATTTTTTTGTATTAGTTCTAGTTAAAGACTAGCTTTCTTTTTACACATATACAAAGTGGATAATTGATTGATGGTCAATACAGTTTCAATCAGATCTATTAAATTCAAAATTAAATCAGATAGTTGCATGCCATATACCTGCAGGGAATGTAAACTAGTATTTCATTCAAGTGAGGGACTTGAACTCCATGTGCTTAGAAAACATACAAAACCTATTCCAAGTGGATTAGATCACTTTTCCTAAATGATTGTAAACAAATGATAAATATTTGATTGAAGATGAATCGTTATGGGAATTTTAGACAAAGCTAAAGGCTTGGCTCAGAAAGGTGCAGAAAAGGGTATCAAACTTGGAAAAAAAGGAATCGAAAAGGGCGCAGAATTGGGAACCAAAGGATATGAAGGTGCCAAAGAGTCTGCAAAAAAGGGATACGAGAAAGGCAAGAAAAAATAAACATACGACATCTTCATTAATCTTGTAAGACCAATTTTTGTAATGGCGAATATACTCTCCCTTGGTATCACTAGGGAACTTGTTACAAGAACTGCCATAATCACAATTATCTTCTCAGTAATCTCCTATGTTGTGATATACAAGAATTCATCAACACCCGAACAGTTGGCAATATCTATGCATTTCTCTTTGTTATCTTTGGGATAGTGATGCTGATAAGTATTCTATTTTGTCTTCGAAAATATTATGCGATGAATACCAATTAACATGTCTCAATAACTATACAGAATCTTCAATAATTTTTTCGGCAAACAAGATGAGGCCACCAAAGGGATCTCTGATAAAGAACTCCTTAAAGCCCCAAGGTTTTTCCTTCGGCTTGCCTCCTCCTATATTTTTTGGATCTAGGTGTTGTAGACATTTTTGATACAAATCCTCGATATTCTTAACTTCAATCCACCATACGGGGCAACTAGGTGGATCATCAGGGGAATAATGCATGTGAAGGTCAACCCCATCACGGCTCAAGATAATTAATGAATCATCATTGTAAGTAGTGGAAAAGCCTAGTTTCCCATAAAATGTTAGTGCCAAATCCAAGTTGTTTATATGAAATCTTGGAACAAGCCTGAGAAAGGAAGCCTGTTCAGGTGTCTGATTTGACATGTATCAATTTTATAATGATTTGATAAAACGTTTACGTATCTTACTGAAAGAATCAAACGTAACTTTACACTCATTTTCTAGCATCCAAAATTCACCCTTGATTAATNAGCATCCAAAATTCAGTCTTAATTCATGGCTATCAAATGTACCACAATTTCTTACGACCACATATGGGCTTGAATGGTCAAACGCCAGCAGAGGCTTGTGGTGTTACCATTGAAGGTGATAACAAGTGGATGACGTTAATACAGAATGCTAGTAGGAGAGAAGTTTGACTACGTATGAATGTCCCTTGTGTAAAATTAGANCATAATTACCTTAGACCTCACATGGGCTTGGATGGAAAGACACCTTCAGAAGCTTGTGGAATTAAGATTAGTGGAGATAACAAGTGGATTACTCTAATTCCGAATGCTAGCATAGCACAAACAACGAATTAAGCACATTGCTGATATAGAACAAAAACAAAATATTGCTAGTTGAAAAGATCCGCAAAGATAGCAATCATTGCAGGTATTGTCATTGTTGTTATAGTATCTGCGTTGGCAGTTGTTGTTCATCTAAGACAATCTGCAATAGAAGGAACTGAACATGCAAATGAAACTATTTCTCAGAAAGTCAATGAGGCAGTAAACGCCATAACCAATAAGAATACAACAAACTCAGAAGCCAATGAAAGCCCTGCACAGAGGGCAAGTGAAGGAAAATAAAGATACAAAAAATCTCTGAGTTAATATTAACAATAATTAACCGTGATTTATGTTTGAACTAATCGTATTTTTCACTTCATTCAAGTATATCTTTGTTGAAGGTGGAGAACAAGCACTTGTTGGAATAGGAGTAGCAAGCAAAATCGGATTAAAACAGACTCTAAAAATTACTACGTTTGGTATTGCAGTTGGAATCATTTTATATTTTATTTTTCTAAAGTTTGCTGGATTTGTTCCTACTAATATCCTTGAAATTGCCCTAGGTATAGGATTGTTATTTTTTAGTGGCTTGATGTTCAAGGAATTTTTTGAAGATGAAACTAAAATGGATACAACAAAACATAAGATAACTTACTTTTACATAGCCATGCTTGAAGCAGTAGAAAATTCTGTTGCTTTGGCTACCTTTAGTTTGATTCAACTTGAAAGTGCCTTGATAGGATTTGCTATTGCAATAGGTCTGATTGTTGGTTTATTGTGGTTAGGAACTGTGAAGAAAGTACCACTACGAATTACTAGATTGATAGCAGGAATACTTCTCACAAGTACGGCAATACCACTCATTCTTTATGGTTTTGGTGTTTTTACACCAGACTTTATTCACTGGCTTATACCTCCATTAACGCCACCCGACGGTCTTTTACAGTAAAAATTTCCGACGTAGACTTGATAGAACC
>NZ_RCMC01000226.1 GCF_011319475.1 Candidatus Nitrosotalea sp. FS | reverse complement strand
AGCTATTGCAATCAACGATATTGCGAGAGCGGCAGCGATAGACTTTTGCATGTGCCTAGATTGTTTTTAAAATATTTATGTGACGCGTCTCTTTTGCACTAACTCGTCGAATAGAAGATTTGTTGTACATACAAATCAAAATTGTAACAACAATCACAAAGTTTTGAAGAAGATTGTTAATGACCTTTTGAATCCTTCTATTCTATCATACAAAACATAAATTAACAACAAACAGAATTATCCAGAAAATTAGAAAGTAATTTTATCATTTAAAGATCTAATTAAAAAAATGTGTATACTCTAAAGATATTCCATGGTCACAGATGATGCGTATACCTGCTCTCCATTTTGTTTTTTCAGAGAAACATATATCGTGTGTAATCCAGGATCCGTCCATTTTGAGATATTAGGAGATATGTCGATTCCTTTGAGAGTTGTANTTTTTTCAGAGAAACGTATATCGTGTGCAATCCAGGATCCATCCATTTTGAGATATTGGGTGATATGTCTATTCCTTTGAGAGTTGTGCTGATATTTGTAAAAGTCACGTAATCTACACATTTTTCTCCTTTAGTAGTATCAAGTATTGCCATACCTCTAGCACATTCTGGATAATGAGAGCCTTCTGCAGGTCTGGGTAACATTACTCCTACAAAATCTCCCTGTTCATAGTATCCTGCATTGTATGGTAACTTTCCATCTAGATCTTTACTTGTCAGTGGCGTAGGAGGAGGATCATCAAATACCTCTATCTGATATAATGAATATCCTGCAGGAATTTGTCCTACTAGGTGAAGCTGGTTACCGTCAAGTTTTATGGTTTGCCACTTNATTCTGGATAATGAGAGCCTTCTGCAGGTCTAGGTAACATCACTCCTACAAAATCCCCTTGCTCATAATATCCTGCATCATATGGTAGTTTTCCATCGAGATCTTTACTTGTCAGAGGTGTAGGAGAAGGGTCATCAAANATCTAGATCCTTACTTGTCAGAGGTGTAGGAGGCGGATCATCAAATACCTCTATTTGATATAATGAATATCCTGCCGGGATTTGCCCCACTAGATGAAGCTGGTTACCGTCAAGTTTCATGGTTTGCCATTGTATTATGTTATTTTCAAAATGTTCAACAAAATAGAATTTATCATTATCATATGCGATTCCAAAACTTACATCAGTGTGCTCTGGATTGAGTATATTGTCTCGATGTCCCCAGTTTGATCCTGCGTCATTGTACATCATGCCGAATTCACTGTCATTGATCTGTTTGAAAGGATCAAAGGAATATGGCACACATTTTGATGAAGGGCAATAAGATGTAGTAATGCTGATATTTTCATCAACATCTCCTCTTCCGCCAAGTTTTGTGTATGTGACATAAGGTTTAACGCCATTACTGTTCCAATGAGAAAAATATCCTACACTTAGCATATCATCTGCATGATTCTGTGCCGATGACATTTGACTCAGTGTAACAGGATGTAGACCATGATCTGTCCTGTCCTTGTTAACTATTTCCAACGCATACTGGTATAGATCTTCCTTTGTTACCGAAAGTTTTGAGATGGGAGTTTGTGTCTTTGTTGGAAATATGTTTCCTATGATCTGTCGAATGTCGCTGCTTGCGGAGTTGAATACTTTAACTTGAGTACCAACCGCATTATTTGCAGACNTATCATCTGCATGATTCTGTGCTGATGACATTTGACTCAATACCACAGGGTGTAGACCGTGATCTGTCCTATCCTTGTTAACTATTCCTAATGCATACTGANTATCATCGGCATGATTCTGTGCTGATGACATTTGACTCAACACCACAGGGTGTAGACCGTGATCTGTTCTGTCCTTGTTAACTATCCCCAATGCATACTGGTACAGATCTTCTTTTGTTACTGAAAGTTTTGAGGTCGGGGTTTGCGTCTTTGTTGGAAATATGTTCCCTATTATCTGGCGAATGTCACTGCTTGCAGAGTTGAACACTTTAACTTGAGTGCCGTCCGCATTATTTGCAAGTAGTGTGTATTGATTTGTTCCTGTTGGTGTGGTATACTGAATTGTATACTGACCATTGTCTATAGTTAATTGCACATCAGTCCATTTTGATGCTTTGATTGGAGGATCTCGCGATAAATGAAATGTATCATAGTTTGTACAATAGACGTCGATTTTACCTGTTCCGTCCGAGTCTGTACTACATCCAGTTAGAACAAGATGCGTCTCATTTGGTACACTTGTACCATTATTTGGCTGTGGAAGAGTTGAGGCAATTTCATTAGAATGGGTGAAAGCGCTTTGATTTATCAGAACAAGAGATATAGTAACAACTAGTGCACAACTTGTGAAAATAGCCATCGGGAGTAAGTGTTTCATTAGAGTTCNTAGTCAATTGTACATTAGTCCATTTTGATGCTATGATTGGAGGATCTCGGGATAAATGAAATGTATCATAATTTGGACAATAGACGTCGACTTTACCTGCTCCATCCGAGTCTGTATTACATCCAGTTAGAACAAGATGTGTCTCATTTGGGATGCTTGTACCATTATTTGGCTGTGGTAGAGTTGAGGCAATATTATCGGAATGAGTCAAAACGCTTTGACTTATGAGAATAAGGGATACNTCGACTTTACCTGCTCCATCCGAGTCTGTATTACACCCAGTTAGAACAAGATGGGTCTCATTTGAGCCACTTGTACCATTATTTGGCTGTGATATAGTTGAGGCAATGTCATTGGAATGAGTCAAAATGCTCTGATTTATGAGAACAACTGACACAGTAACAGCTAGCGCACAACTTGCTAAAATGGCAATCTGGAGTAAGTGTTTCATTAGAGTTGGATTATACGTGCTGGCTAAAATTAATTACCAGACATTCATCATCTTCGAAATTACTCATTAACCACATATCGATACCTCACATATTGCCAAACTGTGTTGCCACTAGTGGATTTGATTAGAAATTATCTATACTTTGTGTAGGATGAATACACTTTGTACACATAGTTCTTAAT
>NZ_RCMC01000270.1 GCF_011319475.1 Candidatus Nitrosotalea sp. FS | reverse complement strand
AGACATGATCTGGGTGATTAATTTTTGCAACCTCGACTGTCGGGAGTCTATCACAGTGATGACATGTTCTCCTGCAAAGTGCATCTTGGTATCTCTGCTGTCAAGGGTTGTCTGCCACAAGACTCGCCCTGTCGTTTGGACGGTATAGTGTTTATAGTAAAATGGGTCTTCTAAAATTCCAAGCTTCCATGCAGCATATGGAATGTCCTTTGCGATATATGTCGCGGTACCATTGCTTCTAACAAGAACCTTGTCGTCTTCAGATTCTGCCTTGATTACCCAGCACCCAGCGTTTTTGCCTTCTAGTTCAAGCGTTGTNCAAGAACCTTGTCGTCCTCAGACTCTGCCTTGATTATCCAACATCCAGCGTTTTTACCTTCTAGCTCAAGCGTTGTTATTCCCATTGATTTCATTTTTTCAAATGCCTGAAACCATAACTTGGAGCGAACTATCTGTGACTCGAAGTTAAGGCAGTCATATGTGACCCCGAGGCGCCAGCACGTTTTGAGCTGTTCTTCTAGTACACGTCTTGTTATCTCATCTCCAAATCTTGCAATCTCGGACGTTCCTTCTTCGAGTTCCTTTAGTACATGAGAGCGTAACTCGACAAGTTGCTTGTCTGTTTCATACTTTTCAGTTATTTTCACATATACTACATCTCCGCAATAATGGTCAAACTTTTGACCCTCGGGTGCCTTGTCAGAATATCCACCATACTTGAAACCAACTATGATATCTGCGACTTGGAGTCCAGAATCATCTACATAATTTAGTACACTGGTATCGTATGATGCCTTGTGAAGAATTCTTGCAATGGTATCTCCAATTATTATATTTCTGACATGGCCAACATGTAGTGCCTTGTTAGGGTTGACACTTGTATGCTCGATTACCATCTTGGAGTTTTTCCCAAGATCTACTGTTCCATAATCAGAGCCAAGTGAAGCATGGATTACATTTGGTACAAGTTGTGCATAGTTTGCAACAAAATTAAGATATCCTGATGCATGTGCAGAAACTTCGGATACATATGTTCCAAGATTTTTGTTGTATTCTTGTGCAAGTGTTTGTGCAATATCAAATGGTTTTTTCTTGAGTGCCTTTGCAAGCAAAAATCCCACATTACAGCTAACATCTCCAAACTCTGGTCTTGATGCTTCAGATATGTCAAACTCAGTTTGAGGATATCCTAGTGTATCACATAGTTGCTGTACACCCAGCCTGATTTCGTTGTATAGTAATCGTAGTGTCATGGAAATATCATTCTGCCAACAGTTTTAGCTGTACTTTTTCAAGCGCCTCAATCATGCCATCTCCTGCATGCCCTGGCACAGAAATTGTTGCCTGAGACTGGACATCTTGTGGGGCATTTCCAAGGGCTACACTTGTTCCTGCCACCTTGAAGAGAGGAACATCAGTCTCGCTGTCACCTATTGCGATTACATCCTCTTTTGTTACAGAGAACATCTTCATCACCTCAAGAAATCCGCTTGCCTTGTCTACTCCTTTTGAATTTATGTGATATGCGTATTGACTGTCAGTCAGGGTAACGTCAAGATTATTCTCGGCAAAAAGTTTCTTGCCCAAGTTTACATCAAAATTTCGCTCAAGTACCACTTCGGTTATTCTGGGAAATACTGGTTTTTCTATTGCTTCTGGAATTTTTGTCTTCAAGAATTCAAATGCGTCTATACATTTTTTCTTATCCCCAATTAGCTTGTGTTCATTTGGGCCCGTAGTTATTATTCCGCCATTTTCTCCAACTGCAATTCTTGTTGTACCACCAAACACTGAAAGTACATAGGCCTCAACAGAAGATCTTCCGGTAACATAGATGACCTTGTGTCCAAGTTTTACAAGATATCGCAGGGCTGCCAATGCATCAAGATCAACACGACCTCCCTTGTTGTCAGTAATGGTACCATCAATGTCTATTGCAAAGATCTTGGGCTTCATCAAAATCACGTATGACGTGGGTCATAATAACTACTATCTAAAATAGTTTTGAGCACAGAGTGTATCATGGTAAGAAAAGGACAAGTTTCTGAAATTTTCAGCAAGGCCTTGCACCATGACAATCCCAAATCATATCAAATTGGATACATTGACCTTGGCACAACAAAAGAGACAACACTTGAAGAATTTCTCAAGATATCAGAAAACTTTGAGGTGATACCTGCATCAAGAATTGCATACATCAGAAAAGAAAATGAGGTGTTGTATCGCAAATCTGTAAGAGATAATGTATCAAAGATCCAGTCTAAAAAATGAGGTAGCGCTATTAGTGGGCAGAATTTGAGCAAGGTCAGATGCTCATTGATTTTCTAAGGCCAATACTTGAGAATCCATTTTTTGTAAAATATGGGTTGGCAGGCCTCTTCTTGAATGCAGTCTTTGCTGCAGTAGTGCCATTTCCTATCGTGGTTACATCAACTGCACTGCTTTTGGACGGTCAAAGTGAGCTAGCAGTATTTGCTGTCATGTCAACAGGTTCTGTAATAGGAGGTATCCTGACATATTACATCGGATATGACGGTGGCAAGGTCTACAAGATTCTGCGAAGAACACACCGGGAAGAACATCATCAAAAGAGCTTTGCATGGCTCAGCAAGTACGGATGGAGCATAATTTTTGCACTTAGCTTGGTCCCAATATTGACAGAGGTTGTCACAGTAATTGTAGGTGTGAAAAAATACAATTTCAAAAGATTTGCGATATCCATGAGCATAGCAAGGACTGCAAGTGCATTTGCTGCAGTCTATTTTGGAAACATGTTTTTGCAGTACATCAAGTCATAGGTAGACACCAGTAGTAAGATTTTATTCAGCAACATACCAACAAATCACCAACATGGGAATTCCAGAAAAGATNGCGAGCTAGCAGTGTTTGCTGTCATGTCAACTGGTTCTGTCATTGGAGGCATTCTGACATATTACATTGGGTATGACGGTGGCAAGGTCTACAAGTTCTTACGAAGAACACATCGGGAAGAACACCACCAAAAGAGCTTTGCATGGCTTAACAAGTACGGATGGAGCATAATTTTTGCA
>NZ_RCMC01000124.1 GCF_011319475.1 Candidatus Nitrosotalea sp. FS | reverse complement strand
TACGAGAAGCGGTGGTGATAGCGCGAGAAGACGTGCCTGGGGACAAGCGACTAGTGGCGTATTACACCAGCCGAGGTGATGTGGAAGGAACGGTTGGGGCAGAGGAACTGCGCACGCATCTTTCGGCGAGATTGCCTGATTACATGGTGCCGGCAGCGTATGTGCGAATGGAGGCGTTGCCGCTGACGCCGAACGGGAAGTTGGACAGGAAGGTGTTGCCAGCGCCGGAGAGCGATGCGTATGGAGTGCGGGAGTACGAAGCGCCGCAAGGTGAGATTGAAACACAGCTGGCAGGGATCTGGGCNGAGCTCCTAAAGGCGAAGAGCATAGGACGAGGCGACAACTTTTTTGCGCTCGGCGGTCATTCGCTGCTGGCGGTGCGGGTGGTGACGCGGTTGAGGCAGGCTTTGGGAGTGGAGGTGGCGATCCGGGATCTGTTCGCACATCCAGTGCTGGCGGATCTGGCCGGGATTTTGGGCAGTGCGGCGCAGACGGAGTTGCCGCCGATCCGGCGGGCGGAGCGTAGTGAGCGAATTCCGTTGTCATTTGCGCAGCAGCGGTTGTGGTTTCTGGCGCAGATGCGTGGAGTCAGCGAAGCCTATCACATACCGTTTGGGGTAGGGCTGAAGGGCAAGTTGGACCGAGAAACGCTGCGCGGTGCGCTAGATAGGATCGTCGAGCGGCATGAAGCGTTGCGTACGACGTTTGCTTTTGTGGAAGAGCAGGCGGTGCAGCGGATCGCTGCGGCGGAAGAGAGCCGATNGTGGAAGAAGACCTGCGTCAGTCCAGTGGCATGCAGGATGAGCTTGAGCGAATGATGATGGAGGAGGCTGGAAGATCGTTCGATCTGGAGTCGGGTCCACTGATCCGTGGGCGATTGCTACAGATAGAGGAAGACGAATATGTGCTGCTGATCACGATGCATCACATCGTGTCGGATGGATGGTCGACCGGGATACTGATTCAGGAGTTGAGTGGGTTGTATAGCGCGGGGGTGAGAGGGGATGCCAGACACTCTTCCACTGCTAGAGATTCAGTATGCCGACTATGCGGTGTGGCAGCGGAAGTGGATTGAGGGGGAGATCCTGCAGAAGCAGGGGGAGTACTGGAAGAGAGAGCTGGCGGGAATTCCGGTGTTGCTGGAGATGCCAACGGATCGTGCGCGACCGGCGGAGCAGGACTTGTCTGGAGCTACGGTACAAGTGGTGCTGGACGAAGAGCTAAGCCGAGGGCTGAAGGAGCTGAGCCGCCGTCACGGGACAACCTTATATATGACGTTGCTGGGGGGATGGGCAGCGTTGCTGGGAAGACTGACGGGACAAACGGATGTGGTGATTGGGTCACCGGTAGCGAACCGGGGACGAGCGGAGATCGAGAATCTGATTGGCTTCTTTGTGAACACAGTGGCGTTGCGAGTGGATGTGTCGTCATCACCAACGGTAGGGGAACTGCTGGGGAGGGTGAAGGAGCAGGCGCTGGGAGCGCAACAGAATCAGGACATTCCCTTCGAACAGGTAGTGGAGTTGGTGCAACCGGCGAGGAGTCTGGCGCACAGTGCAGTGTTTCAGGTGATGTTTGCCTGGCAGAACGCACCGCGAGAGAAGCTGAGCTTGGAGGGTTTGGAGTTGCGGCCAGTGAAGCCGACTGGGCGCAGAGCGGCGAAATTCGATATGACGCTGACGTTGGGAGAGACAGGGGAGCGGATAGTAGGCGGGCTGGAATATGCGACGGGGTTGTATGAGGCAGGGACGGTGGAACGCTACGTTGGCTATTTCCGGCGGTTATTGGAGGGGATGGTGGGAGCGGCGGAGGGGGAGAGAGTGGATCGGTTGGTGATCCTGTCTGGAGGGGAGAGAGAGCAGTTGTTGTACGAGTGGAACGAGACGAAGAGGGAGTACGAGAGCGAGCGGTGCGTGCATGAGTTGTTTGAGGAGCAGGCGAGGAGGATGCCGGAAGCAGTAGCAGTGGTGTTTGAAGGGGAGGAGTTGAGTTATGGAGAGTTGAACCGTCGGGCCAACCGGCTGGCGCATTATCTGCGTGAGTTGGGAGTGAAGCCGGAGAGCCGGGTGGCGATCTGCGTGGAACGAGGTTTGGAGATGATGGTAGGGCTGCTGGGAGTGTGGAAGGCAGGAGGAGCGTATGTGCCGTTGGATCCGGGATATCCGGAAGAGCGGCTGAGCTACATGGTGGAGGATAGTGCGCCGGCGGTAGTGCTGACCGAAGGACAGCTGCGTGAAGTCTTCAGCGGATTGAATTCTACGGTACCGATAGTGGACCTGGGAGAAGCATCGGCGTGGCAGGAGCAGCCGGAAAGCAATATCGATTGTGAGAGTTTGGGGCTGACTTCTAAGCACTTGGCGTATGTGATTTATACGTCGGGATCGACGGGGAAACCGAAAGGAGCAATGCTGGCGCATCAGGGGTTGAGCAATCTGGCGCAGGTGCATGGGGAGGAACTGAGGGTAAGAGGGGAGAGTCGAGTGCTGCAGCTGGCGTCGTTCAGCTTTGACGCGAGTGTGTGGGAGACGGTGATGGCGTTGAGCCAGGGAGGAAGGTTGTATGTGGTGAAGCGGGAGGAAGTGGTGGAGGGGAAGAGGGTGAGGGAGAAGGTGAGGGAGGAGAGGATCACGCATGTGACGGTGACGCCAAGTGTGTTGGGTGGGTGGGGAGAGGGAGAAGGAGAGGAAGCGGGAGAGGAGTTGGAGACGTTGGGAGTGGTGGTGGTAGCGGGAGAAGCGGCGCCGAGGGGATTGGTGGAGAGGTGGAGCAAGGGACGGATGATGATCAATGCGTATGGGCCGACGGAAGCGACGATCTGCGCGAGCATGGAGGCCGGTGTCAGTGGCGGCGGCGGAGAGGAGAAAGGAGAAGGAGGAGGAGAGGAGGAGAGGAGGAATGGAGGGATCGGGAAGCCGATCGCGAACGTACGGATGTACGTATTGGATGGAGAAGGAGAGCCGGTGCCGGTGGGAGTGGCGGGAGAGATCTACATCGGAGGAGTGGGAGTAGGGCGAGGGTATCTGAATCGAGGGGATCTGACGGCGGAGAGGTTCGTGCCGGACCC
>NZ_RCMC01000109.1 GCF_011319475.1 Candidatus Nitrosotalea sp. FS | reverse complement strand
TATCAGTAAATGTTAGTGAGTCTGGGATGGACCTTTGATATGCTTTTGATGGAGTTGCTTGGTCGTTAAATGTTAGTGAATCTTGGATTGATTTGCCTGTAGTCTTGGTCATTGTATCAGTAAATGTTAGTGAGTCTGAGATTGACGTGGTTATCACTGCTCTTTTTATAGAAATTGCACTAGAAGCCCAAGCTTTAGTTGCTGATAGAGTCCAAGCCATAGTGTTATGAGTACCTGTAGAGTTTATTGAACTTGCAGCACCAACCATTTTTGAAGTCAAAGCAGTACCTGTATTCCATAGTATAGTTTGATTACCTCCTGTGATAGACATTGTAGGATTTGCATTGTTTCCAACTACAATTGTATCAAACACCATGTCTCCAATGGCAGTATTTATTGTATTTTTTATGGTGGCAGACGAACCTGTGATTGTGTGTGTAAAATCTATTGGATTTGCACTCTGGTCTGTTGCATTAAAAATTACAGCACCAACAACTGTACTCTGGGCAGTACCTGTAAAAATCACACATACGTTCTGTGTTACACTGTTTGCAATATTTCCATTACCTAGGTAGTAAATCTCAGATCTTCCCGTAGTTCCTTGAATTGCTGTAGATGTAGAATTGACCAGTGCTGTTGAGCTTCCTTTGCAATTCGTTCCTGATACTCCTGTACCCCATAAAACATTTTTGACTTTTGTCAAGGCTGTATTTTGATTAGATATGGATACTCCAACAGTGAGTAACAATTGTGATCCAGCTGTTGCTAAAGATGGTGTAGTCAGAGTAAAGTTGAGGGTTGAAACGGAGGAACCAGTTGTACTAATGATGGAATTTCCTTTTGGAATAGGATCAACTGCTACATACCATGGTCGTGCTTCGTAAAATGTTGAATTTCCATAATCAATTTCTACTGGTCCCAATGAATATAGCTGTGGAAATACAAGCGGTACAGAATAAGAATATTGGATTAGTGTTTTGTTTCCAATCAAGTTCTTGTTCCAAGTTAGTACCTTGGTATTCCCTACTGTCTGTACATTTGCATCTGTTTTTATATCCAACACAGATGGAACTAATTCCTTGATTGTAACACTGTGCTGATTTACAAATGATGTAATATCCATCTTGACATTAAACGAGTTTGGATTGTTCACCGGGTCTATCTTGCTTTGTGCGGTTCTGACTATGTCAAATGCAAAGTTGTTTTGAACCAAAAATGATGTGCTAAAATCAGTCTTGATTGAATCAGCTATTGCAGTAGCATTAACAGTATAGCTACCCGGTATAGAAGTGACATACTGTGCATTGTATAACCCACATTCTGAGCCAGATACTACACCATTTACAGAAGAGAGAGATGTTATCTGTGAGTTTGGATCCTTTACATTAAGAAGTATATTTGCATCACATACCGGATGTCCACCACTATCCAGTACTACTATTGTCATGTTTGCAGTCTGCCCGGGCTGATAAATGCTCTTTTCAGTGTTTAGGGATACAAGGCCCCATGCGTACTGGCTCTGTGTATCATATGTCTTGCCGTTTTTGACAAGTGTTGTCTTGATTGTATACATTCCAGGCTTGCCGTATCGTCCTGATACCAATTTGATGTCAAACTGACCTTCCTTCATCTTCTTGAACTGGGATTTTATTGGAATCTCTATTCCATCAGGTGCTATGACCTTGATTGATATGACAGTATTTTTCTCAGACCATTTGTCTTGTTGCATTGACTGGGTTGCTGTTTTCTTTATTTTTTTGATATCAGAGTCCTTGAACATTTTGAACTCAAATTCTGGACTTTCAGACATCATGTAGCTGCTCTTTAGATTGGTAATGGTAGGAACTACTGGAAGTGAGCTTGTGTCATTTATTCCAGTACTGTTTGTATCATTGATACCTGTAAGAGATGTAGAGTTGAGTAATTTCTGGATTGCGTCAACCATGGACAAGTTCTCAGGCAGACTAGATGTATGATCTTGTGCTATTACAGTACTGTTTGTTGCCAAGTTTGGTAGTGTATTTTTCTCTACTGGTGAAAACTGCTTGTCACCAAGATATAGTTGATTTATCTGATATGATGACAACAAGGAGTCATAGAGTTTAACGTCTTGAATTGAGCCTGAAAAGAGATTGTTTGTGTTATNATGCACCTATTACAACATCAGAATTGGAAGAAAGCAAGCCAGTAGTCTGATTTTCTATCTTACCAGTTATGGAAATTGTAGAAACCCCAACAAGTGGAATCTTTGATTCTTGTGTACCATTAACATAGATACCAATAGAGGAACCATCGTATGTAGCCACAATATGTGTCCAGTTCTCAGGAATTGTACTATTTGATGTGACTGTATTCCATTTTATTCCATCAAAGACAGAGAAGAAAGCCTTCTTTGATGGCTGGATATTGTTGTTGATACCCAAAATGAAGGAATTTTCCTTGCTGATTATGGTAAACTGAGGTGAGCCTTGACTGTAATCTGGCTTTACCCAAGCAGACAGGGTAAGAGCGGTAAGGTTTTGAGTGGAGGCAACATTCTCCTTGAGGAATTTGTTTCCATCCAGATTCAATCCAGTACTATTATCCAGAGTCTGCTCAATAGTGGTTTTAGCATCAGTGAAATTCCAGGATTTCGAAGGAATTGGGACGATATCATTGGTATTTGTAGCATTGGAAAACTGGTTAAATGAGAGACTTGGAGTGGAACCAGTAGAATTGGATATTACCTGAGTAGCGTTGGAAAACTGGTTAAATGAGAGACGTGGGGCGGAGCCAGTAGAATTGGATGATAAACTAGGGTTTTGTGAAGAAGAGTCGTTGCTTTCCATTGCAAATGCATTAGCAATTGGCAACGGAGAAATTGATAATGGTGATACAACCATTGATGAAATCAGAATAAACAGAAAACAATATGCCGCAAATTTTTGTGTCTTGAAAAAGACAAATTTTTGTCCCTCAGATCTTGCCAAGATATATCCCGAAAGAGGAACCAACACGAGAAGCAATGTTGGATTTTTTTCATTAAAACCATAATGGACTAGTTGAGCGCTTGCTTGTCCAATGGAATCAGATTGTGATGCTAA
>NZ_RCMC01000168.1 GCF_011319475.1 Candidatus Nitrosotalea sp. FS | reverse complement strand
AGCTTGAGCTTGTGAGATAAAGTATGGATTATCCGAGTTCAAAAGCGAGCTGAAAAGTATTGCATCGGCACCTGGAACCACGCCTGTAACGTTTCCAGGAAAGAGGATCACTGGTATCTTTACTGCCTTTTTGATACTTGAGACTGTCTCAGTCATGGTGAGTTGATCAGTAGCTGACGAGCCGCCGACCAGAATTGCAGAGGCGCCGTTTTTTTCTGCCTCTTTTGCCAATGAAGAAGCGGAACGTCCATCAGAGTTCTCAGAATCGATTAATACGAAGAGAAGTGTTCCTTTTTTCTTCCTAGTAGCATGAAGATAATTCTCTGTCTTTTGCATATGGAGTGGTTGAATACCTATTGATTAAAAGTTTAATTGAATATAGTTATACAGATTTGTATAGCTATGAGCGAATCCCCTGATGAAAATTTTAGCAATATTATTAGGCAAATTATAGAAAAATCATTATTTACTGAAAGACAAATTGAAATTATTTTAAAACGCAGGGACCTTGCAAATCCCCAGTTTACTATCAGTAAAGGGGCGTTTTATCGTCAAGTAACCCAGTCTAAAGACAAGTTGACGGCACCTATGCTATTCGTGGATCCTGCTTAGGGGCCTAGGCGTGCTTAGTGCTGATGATATGGATGTGATTAATCGCCTCTCCGAACAGATTTCTGTGATAAAAAGTAGTGATGTTTTTCCGGAACGTGAGGACCAGGTCATGTCTGTGATACAAGAGGTACTAAAGAGGACCTGTAGGCTATGATTTGACTTCAAAATAGGCACGATTCCAGGAAATGACTGTGACATGTTGTGATGAAACATGTTTGATATTGATGTGCAAGGTGTGAAATAATTTTACTCAAATATGATAAATCACATCATTTGACGTTACAACGTGATGTTAGTAGATATCCCAGACGTAGGAGTCATGCTAGGCATACTTGCAGCATTTGTTGGTGGCCTTGTAGCCATTACCGTATACAACAAGGTCAAGCCGCGACTGGGATCAGAGGGTGAAAATGCAAAAATTCTAACAGAGCGCTTGCAGTATTATGAAAATTTGTTAATTGATATGAAAATTCGCCTAGATTCAGTAGAAATGGCACAGGAAACTGAGGAAGTTCCCCAGGCACAAATTCCAAGGCCAAAGGAGCCCAAAGTANCCAAAGTGCACCAAGAGCCTCAGGTAATGGTCAAAGAAGAGAAACCAAAGGAAAAAATCCCGAATATGCAGTTTGGAAGTGCCACTGATCACATTCTACGCCTAATCACAGAGAAGCCAATGACATCACGTGACATCCAAATCACAATAGGAAGGACTAGAGAACACACATCACGCATGCTAAAGAAGCTCTTTGAGGAGGGTTTGACGGAAAGAGACATGTCAACCAAGCCATTTTCCTACAAAATAACTGACAAGGGTCTTGCAAAGATAGGGGTTGCCAGGATGGCACCGGCCCAGTAACTTTTAGGATACCAATAGTTTTCAGACCAACAAGTTGGGTTTTTGCCAAGTTATTTTTTGGTTGATCAAACCGTCAAACCCTTCAAATTTCTGTCAAAGTCGTAGAAAATCATCGTATTTTAATAATCTTAGATAATTGTAAATTCTTAAATTAATGTTCTTATAATGTAATAACATGCCTGATGAGCAATTAATCAAGATTACCACTGCAGGCACGATTTCCATACCAAAAGACTTTAGAAAATTTCTTGAACTTCAGAAAGGAGATTATGTCAAGGTCACAATTGATGGCGATCATCTAGTGGTCAAAAAAGTAGTAATCTCCTAAGTCGTATTCTTTTCTCTCTGGGCTATCTTTAGTATCTGGTAAGCCCACTCTTTTCCCTGCTTCTCCCTTGCCACCTTACCCTTTACGGCAAATCTTGAGAGATATGTTGAGATCACACTCAGTTTGATTGGCTCCTCGTACTCGTCCTCATATTTTTCCAATATCATGGATGAGGTAAACTTGCCTATGGGGAAGTTCTTGTCTATGACATTCCATATCTTGGCCCCTATCGAATCCAATTGGGCCCCAACCTCTGGCTCTTCTATATTCATCAGGTTCATCAGCTCAAATATCTTTAGCATCTTTTCACGGGTAACATTGCCCTCTAGGCTAAAGTTGTACTTGGCTCCGTCTGCATCCTCCAAGTCTATCCTGATTCTTTTTCGTGCCATTGGGATCGATCTGGCAAGCCGTTAACACTTGAACAGATCATAGAAGAATTGTTAACATTCTGGTTTGTTAACATTGACTGCCTAGCCCACGCATGGGTGTTTTTGGCATCTTAACAGGCTCTATGGGCTTATATCCAAAATACCCCTAAAATCCATGCCTAGAGTGGAAATAATGGGGTCTTCTTTAGGATGTTAACAATGTTAAGAGCCATCTTCACGCCTGGACTGGAAATAAAGGGGTCATTTTGGGCTTTTCTGGACCAAGAGTTAACAGAATGTTCACTAATTGTTAATTTCATACCAGGAAGGCCCACACACCTATACTTCCACTCTAGCTTTATTAAAAAAATTTTTTTTAAGAAAATAAAAATAAAAATAATTAATGATATACTAAATTTGGTTTAGTTATTCTATTCTAATCTATTAGTTTGGAGTAGAGTCCATATGTGGACAGAGAAGAAACAGTGGTGTGTGGGTCTATGACAAAGGATCCGATTGACAAGTTATTGGATGATGCACAAAGTGGAAAGTCCCTATTCAAAAATCGCGAAGTCCTTCACTTTTCGTTTATTCCTGATATAATTTTACATCGTGAAGATGAACAAAAAAAGGTCACCCAATCACTATTACCATTATTAAAAAAATCACGTCCATCAAACCTACTGGTCTATGGCAAGCCAGGGACAGGAAAAACTCTGGTGGTCAAGAAGGTTCTTGGTAAGATACAAGAACGAGTAAAGGACAATTCATTTCCGATCCAATTACTATACGCAAATGCAAAAGAAGAGACCACCCTCTATGGGTTGCTTGTAAAACTTGGAAGGCAGTTGGGCCTTACATCACAAAAGGAACTTCCCTCGACCGGACTTTCAATCAGTGAAGTGTTCAATCGTATTATTTCTGTAATT
>NZ_RCMC01000131.1:3058-3168 GCF_011319475.1 Candidatus Nitrosotalea sp. FS | reverse complement strand
GTAAATGAAGATGTACTAAAGATAGATCCTGTAAACAAAGCTGTTCGAACAAGGTACAGACAGTTCCATTATGATTTTCTTATCATAGCACTGGGTGTAGAGCTTGCACC
>NZ_RCMC01000131.1:1715-3008 GCF_011319475.1 Candidatus Nitrosotalea sp. FS | reverse complement strand
ATGGCTTTATTCTTTATGACATCAACGATGTTCCAAAAATCAGGGACACCATAAAGCAAGTAAGATCTGGCAAGATTGCAATGGCAATCACAGGTCTACCATACAAGTGTCCTCCAGCTCCATTTGAGGCAGCACTTCTCATAAGGTCTGTACTTGAGGAGACAGGGGCAAGCGATTCTGTCCAGATGGATTTCTTCAGTCCAACACCAATCACGCTTCCAGCAGGTGGTCCACAGGTAAGCGAAGAAATATTTCAAATTCTAAAATCAAAAAAGATAGAGTTTCACGGAAACCATAAAACCATTGCAGTAGAGCCAAACAAAATAAAATTCGAAGACGGAGAAGCAAGCTTTGATATTTTGATTTCCGTTCCTCCACACAAGGCTCCCTCTGTTGTAGTAGAAGCTGGTTTTGCAGAGAGTGGAAAATTTATTGTAGTTGACAAGACCTGCAAGACAAAATATGATCGTGTGTACGCAATAGGTGATGTCAACCAGATAATGGTGACAGATAAAATCGCAGTACCAAAAGCAGGAATATTTGCAGAAGCTGAAGGTGTAACTGTTGCAAGAAATATTATTTCACAAATAAAACACGAACTTGAAAACGCAGTCTTTGATGGAAAAGGCGGATGTTTTCTTGAGACTGGCAAGGGAACTGCAGGATATATTCAAGTTGACATGTTTGCAACTCCAGATCCTCTGACACAACTACAAACTTCATCAACAGAACATTTTACAGAAAAAGAAAAGTTTGAACAAGACAGACTGAAAAAGTGGCTCTAGATTTTCAAACACAAATTTCTTGACACAAAATTCAATCCTACAATTTAATAATTTCAATAGTAGCCAACACCTCGAGGGGCCGTAGTCTAGCTTGGTTATGATGCTAGCCTGGGGTGCTAGAGGTCGCCGGTTCAAGTCCGGCCGGCCCCACCATTGTACAAAAATAGTTGAATTGCACAAATAATCACTACAATCCATGAAAATATCATATCTGATTAATCCTGATCTGAAACCAAGACAAGTATCTGAATTATTTGTAAATTCAGGCATAAAACGACCTGCAAAAGATATCCCAAGAATAAAACGCATGATAAAAAATGCAAATCTAACAATATGTGCAAAGGATGGAAAGAATCTAGTTGGAATACTGCGTGCTGTAACTGATTTTAGTTATTGTTGCTATGTATCTGATCTAGCAGTTGACAAAAAATACCAACGTCTCGGAATTGGAAAAAAACTGCTCAAGGCAGCACAAAAAACACTAGGTAATCAAGTCATGATACTTTTG
>NZ_RCMC01000131.1:829-1637 GCF_011319475.1 Candidatus Nitrosotalea sp. FS | reverse complement strand
CAATCTACTTGCTAATGTCAAGTTGTCAAGCCCATTTTTTGTAGAATTACGATCGTATCTAGGCTCATGGGAAAGCGAAAATTCACTATTGACCTTGGCAACGAGAAGATTGAGGTAGAAGGACACATGCACAAAAATGTCGCAATCAAATACCTCATGAAGAGACGAAGATCGTTACTCATGACAAGGGACAAGGCAAAGGTAGAGAAGCTCTTCGAAGATGTGCCAAAGACAATATCAATAGTGGGTGGACACCTGATCAAATCTTACAAAATAAACTGGGAAAGAGAAGGAACAACAGAATTCGAAGGTTCTAGATTTGTCTTCACATTGACTGACCTACCTGACAAATCAGTACAGACCGTTGCAAACTAATTTCCCATAAGTGCTTTTTTTGAAAGAAAAATTTTCTTACAATGTAGATTTCATGCTACCATTATAGCTTGGAAATCCCAACACATCTTGGTATGCTTTTGGAATCATAAATTTTGATTGAAGCAAGAGATCACTTGCAGCAGAATCAAGAACATATGTGACTGCCCAGTCATCTTCACTTCTAATTGATCTGCCAAAGCCCTGTAGAAGTTTTGTCAGNTCCCAATACGTCTTGGTATGCTTTTGGAATCATAAATTTTTGTTGAAGCAAGAGATCGTTTGCAGCCGAGTCCAGAACATATGTCACTGCCCAGTCATTTTCACTTCGAATTGATCTTCCAAAGCCTTGCAAAAGTTTTGTTATCGTCTGTGACTTGTACCATAAAGGAAATTGGTTCATCTTGTCTTTTGTTCGCTTTTCACTTAGGTTCGG
>NZ_RCMC01000131.1:0-799 GCF_011319475.1 Candidatus Nitrosotalea sp. FS | reverse complement strand
AATGACGATGACAACAATACTCCGTCCTCATCAAAGGCATGCTCTTGCAGCACCTCATCCTGGGTCATACCATTCTCATTTCTGCTGTGGCATATCCTGATTCGCTGCCTGTTTTTCTCAGATAGATTGTTTCGTATGTCAACACATTTCTTTTCTGATGAAGTAAGTATCAATCCTCTTTCAGTGCTGTGCTGTGACATGATTTCATCAATTTTTTTAATCACGGCAAGCTCGTCATCTCTNTTTTCTCAGACAGGTTGTTTCTTATGTCAACACATTTCTTCTCTGATGAAGTAAGTATCAGTCCTCTCTCGGTACTGTGTTGTGACATGATGTCATCAATTTTTTTAATTACGGCAAGCTCGTCATCTCTACTTGAAGAGTAGCTGAGTTTTCTTGTATTAAGAAAATTAATTCTTCTACTGTCTGGTGGAAACGGAGATCTTGGGGTATCAACAAATCCAACTTTGTCTGGATCAAGTCCTGCATTTTCACAAAAACTATCCTTGTCTATTGTTGCCGACATGAAAACTTGATTTTCCATATCAAAGAAGGTCTTGACATATTTTGAAATGTCAAGTGGTTTGACTGAAACTGATCTGAAATTTCCTCGCTCGTCGTTGAATGGATCATTTACAACAAAATTACTTTTGTTTATGAATAACTCTGCATGAGCATTTGCCATCTTTTCATATCTTGATTCTAATTTTGCAAGTAGAGAATAATCTGGATTTAGAATAAATGCTCTACTGTCCAGCAACTCCTTGATCTGCTCTGAGTATGATCTTGCCAGATCATC
>NZ_RCMC01000046.1:863-3168 GCF_011319475.1 Candidatus Nitrosotalea sp. FS | reverse complement strand
AAAAAAAATATGCACTTTACATTGTTGTTTTTGGGAGAGGTAAGTGAAGATATGGTGTCTGAGATTAAACAGGCATTGAGTACGATTTCGTTCAAGAGGTTTGAGGTCGAGTTTACCCACGTTGGGGCGTTTCCAAACCCGAGGTCTCCTAGAGTCATATGGATTGGAGTAGACGACGAGTCAGCAAAACATCTGGTTGATCTTGCGTCACAGGTGGAGAAAAAACTTGGTCCTTTGGGATTTAGACCAGACAAGCCCNGTCTCCTAGAGTGATATGGATTGGAGTCGATGACCAGTCAGCAAAACATTTGGTAGAGCTTGCATCACAGGTAGAGAAAAAACTCGGTCCACTGGGATTTAGACCAGACAAGCCATTCAAGCCTCACCTTACAATATTTAGGGTAAAGAACAGGATAGATGACATTTCAGGTACCATTGAAAGATTCAAGAAAGTTGCCTTGGGAAAATATACCATGACAGAGTTAAAGTTGAAGCAAAGCGTCTTAACCCCTAGTGGGCCGATATATTCTGATTTGCAGGTGGTTTTAGCTCAATGAAAAATATTTTAGATCAAGCAAGAAAGATTGCAGTCCCTGGAAAACAAGAAGAAGAAAAGATTGCAATACTAGCGAGAAACTTGCTAGAGTTGGTAAAAAAAGAAGCTGCAAAAAATTCTGAGGTCACTGGTGTAGAGCTTGGTGGGTCATATGCAAAGGGGACATGGCTCAAGGGCAAGCTGGATTTGGATATCTTTGTCAAGATGAAAAAAGAAACTGACGAGAAAAAGTTTGAGGAAATTGGAATAAAGATTGGATTTGATTCCATGAAAAAATTTAAACCGTTCATGAGATATTCAGAGCATCCGTATGTTGAGGCGGAGGCCCAAGGCACCAGGGTAAATGTTGTTCCTTGCTATGATGTGGAANAACCATTTATGAGATATTCAGAGCATCCGTATGTTGAGGCAAATGCTCAAGGCACTAGGGTAAATGTTGTTCCTTGTTATGATGTGGAGATAGGCCAGTGGAAGAGTGCAGCTGACAGGTCATCGTTTCACACTAGATTCATCCTTGAGAACTTGGATGGAATCAAAAAAGATGAGGTGAGACTGCTCAAAAAGTTTCTGAGAGGAATTGGAATCTATGGTGCAGAGATTGCAACAGAAGGATTTGGTGGATATGTATCCGAAGTATTGATTTATCATTATGGAAGTTTTCTCAAAGTTTTAGAAGCTGCTGCAAACTTTTCGCAGGGTCAAGTGATAGGAAATCCTACAAAAAAGTTTGAGACTGCATTTGTATTAATAGATCCCATCGATAGCAACAGAAACCTTGGCACTGCAATATCTGCACAGAACTTTGGAACATTCATACTTGCTGCAAGGGCTTTACTGAAAAAACAATCGCTTGTATTTTTCAATGGAAAAAAATCCTTGCCAGACAAGAACAATCTAAGAAATGTTTTGGTAGTCAAGTTTGGTTACAAGAAACGAAGTCCGGATATAATTTGGGGACAGGTAAAAAGGGGATCAAGTGCACTTGCAGTACAGCTTGAGCTTGGCGGATTCAAGGTCTTGCGAAAAGGTGCAGTAACTGATGAAAAGTCAGAGGCTGCAATGCTTTTCTTGCTGCATTCTACTACCATTGAAAAGTTCATGGTCAAAAATGGTCCTGATGTATTTCGAAAACCAGAATCAGAGAGCTTTATTTTGCGAAATTCCAAGAACAAGCTAACCTGGGTTGATGACCAGGGAAAGATCCTGTCCTTGCAGCAAAGAGAATTCTCTGATGCAAAAAAATTCTTACAGTCACTTTTGAGAAAGAATCTGGCAAATGCAGGCATTCCAAGTGGGATAATCTCTGACATGAAGCGCAGTTTTGTCATATCAGGGGGCCATCAGGTGACAAGCAAATCCATTAAAAAGGCTCTGGCTGAGTTAACCTCTACCAATGGACTCATCTTTGGTCTCAACAAGTAAGCTTGTCAAAGAACCATACTCACTGATACTAGGATATCCCAAGGCCACAAGGGGTGAGCTTGCAAGAAGACATGCGGAACTTAAAAAACTTGGAATAACCAAGATATCATTTCAGGGCGAGACAATCTTGAACAACATCCATGTCTTGGGCAAGGGATACGTTGGAGTTGTGGTACTGTCAAGGTTTGGCAAAAAAGATGTTGCATTAAAGATTCGAAGAATTGATTCAAGCAGGCAAGAGATGAAAAGCGAGGCAAAACTTTTGCAGATTGCAAACAAGGCAGGCGTAGGCCCCAAGTTGATTGCAAGCAGCAAAAATTTCTTGGT
>NZ_RCMC01000046.1:0-854 GCF_011319475.1 Candidatus Nitrosotalea sp. FS | reverse complement strand
GGGAGTGCTGGCAAGCTGAGATCTGTTGTAAGACAAGTCTTGGAAGACTGTTACAATTTGGATAACATGCATCTTGATCATGGTGAATTGAGCTACATCCACAAACATGTCATCGTTGGAGAGTCACCATGTATCATTGACTTTGAGAGTGGCAGCACAAACAGAAGAACATCAAATGTCACATCAGCTACACAATCAATATTCATTGGATCTGCACTTTCAAGCATTGTAAAAGATATTATAAAAATTCCAAGCAAGAAGAAAATGATTGGCCCTCTCAAAAAATACAAGCATGATCAATCAAGAGAAAACTTTGATGACATACTAGAGATGTTGGGGTTGGACAAGAGTTGACAGGTCACGACATCAAGACAAACGCTCTAAAAATTTCGCTTACAATAATACTTTCTGCCTTTGCGGTAGAATTTTTGATAGGAATTTCTTCAAACAGCTTGGCACTTGTCACAGACAGTATTCATGCAATACTTGATTCTGTAGTGACCATGGTCTTGCTTGTTGCTGCCAAATGGTCTACCAAGCCACCGGACAGAGAGCACACCTATGGGCATGGAAAGATTGAGACGATGGGCAGTTTTGTTGCAGGAATCATAATTCTTGTAATTTCGTCGTTTTTTGTTTACGAATCAATATCAAGATTCCAGGAACCAAAACCTGAGGTCTTGCCGGGAGTCTTTGCGATAATAGCAGCAGTCTATACTTTAGGTTCAATCTTCTTCAGAATTGTTATCCTAAGAAGAGCATTAGAAAAGACAGATGGCTCTTCGCTTAGGGTAGACCTGTATCATGCGTTCATGGACATGGGTGCAACATCTGTTGCTTTGGTAGGAATTGTA
>NZ_RCMC01000292.1 GCF_011319475.1 Candidatus Nitrosotalea sp. FS | reverse complement strand
TGCAAATGCAATATCTGTGACTTGGGGTTCGACACTACAGAACATCAATGTTGGTGGGTTTGTTCCCGGTGGAGGACCATGGGGCAACAACACCATGACAGTCATCGATGGAAATTATACATCACTTGCAAACATAACTGTTAAAGTAAACTCTACATCGTATCCGTCCGGGATAACCCTAACACTGTACAATTCTCCTGGTGCATTTAATACTTTTAAAAATCATGATCTGATTTACACAAATGGCTCTAATACATTTACCACATCCAGTACACAAATTATTTCTGTCAAGGATACGTCTTTTCCAAACAATCCTCTGGTACCGGATACGATAGTCAGTGGCCCTGTATCTACTGATGGAATCCAAGTGTTTTCAAGCACAGATCCAACTATTGGAATATTTCTTAACATGACAGAGACAGGACCAAACACAAGCATATATTCAAACACACTCAAGTTTACTACTGGTTCATCTGTAAATGGAAGCAAAATCTCTGTTCACGGTGGCGACATCGTATCCATCATTAACTTGGATGGATCTCTTCCAGACCTAAACATAGAAAATGAACTGATAACGCCAAACCCTGATCCAGCAACAGGTGCTCTACCTGCAAAATTTGGTGACACTGTGACTATAATCTACAAAGGAGTAAAAGCTAATGCACTAATTAATTCAGGATATGGTGGAGGAGGTGGAGGAGGCGGCCTTATACGACCAGGTCTTGTACTGGACATTCTTGCTGCAATAGGTGGAAGCCCATACATAATCTCTCCACCGTCATTTGGCGGAGGTTATTACCACTATTCTGATGGCTTTACACTAAATCAGACTGACAAGAAGGAAACGTTTGACATATCGGGATACAACAATGAAATTCCAAAACAAATTCTGATGTCAGGCAAGAATGTAGGCATGACTTTTAAGACATTTGAGAGCTACGACCCTAAGGCCATCGTTCACATGGGCTTGTACCTAATCCCAAGGGGACAAGACATGATTACTCCAAACAGCATTGCATCCATAGTGTGGGACAAGAACTCCAACACAGAGGTAAACGATCCAAACCACATACTGTCAAACGTTACTGCCGATTCTGTATCTGATGGCAAGTTCCAATATACAAAATTTGATTTTGTCCCGACCAAGTCGTACAATAAGATGTCATTTCTTGCAAGGGCATGGAATGATCACATGTATTCCACAGATGTCAGACTACATGATGCAGTCGATACACCAGAGCCTCCAAAGATACTTCCTGCTGGAACAGTCCGGTATGACAACTTTGGTGACTTGCAAACAGAGCTTGAAAAAGATAGATTCTACAACCCTAACATACTAAACCACATACGCGACACAAAAAGTGTATTTGGTTCAACTGGAAATGGCTGTGTATATTGGTTGTATGATACGATAAACCACACAGTAACTTTGGTCATCGAAGACAAAGATACGAACAACCTTGCATCAATCAAGCGAGACCTTGAACCTTTTGCTGTAGAAAAGAAAGGCGACTACAAGTTCATGCACTTTACTGTCACGCAACTTAACGGATGGAATGATCAAGAGATAAAAGATGCAATGCAGAGCGAGGCCTCAAAAGCAATGGCATCTGCACTGGAAAAGGGAATCATGCCACACAGCAACTGGTAGATACATTCACACAAATGTTCAGTTTGCAAATTTCTACATGATATGTCTAAAAAATAAAATCACCAGTCAAACTGGTATGCATCATATGCATGCAGGTTATCCTTTGACCATTTCACATCTGTCTTCTTTCCGGAATAACTAACAACAGGTGCAGGAGAGACATGAATCTTGTATCCTGTCTCAGGGTCAACCTTTAGCACCCGTGTCTTCAACTCAATTCCTTTTGGCGCCAAAAACGTATATGCAAACTTCTTACAGTCTGACGCAAACCTGTAAAAGAATGTACGCTCAGGTTCCTCCCAGTCATATTCTAGTATCAATATCTTCTTCTGCTTTGGCTTCAAAGGTCGATTCAGTTTCACGTTAAACTCCTTGTGGTATGGCTTGTTGACATTCAAACTCTGGATCTCTAGCTTGTTTCCTTTCTCATCTTTTACAGTTACGTTCATGTCTGCAAATTCTTTCGGAATATCTCCATCCAAATAATAAAACACTTGGTCCTTTGGCTCTTTTGCAATATTTACAACATTCCAGATCCAAGTGTGATGAGTAAGCATTGTCTTTGCATTGACAACTTCTAAACCAATCTCAATTTTATTGAAAAGGAAATTGTTTGTATTCTTGATCTCTTTTTCCTGGTTGCTCTTTGGCACTTTAGATTTTCTTGGAGCAACTTTATTCCCAAAACCATCACCGTAAATATTGTACAGATTCAACTGCTCGCCGTGTTTTATGGTATAATCTCCAATTGGATGCATGATAAACTTGTACTCTGGTGACAACCTGCGAATATCATCAGCTATCCTCGATGAAGCTAAAATCTGCATGTCTCCTGCCAAATCCATAACACGTCTTGTTACAATAATCCCAGGACCCCAGACATTTGCATGTCCTGTTATATCCTTGATAAAATAAACAGGTCCCATGTCGATTCCAATTCTTATCAAAAGTTTTTCCTTTCCCCTCCTCTGTAAATTGTACTTGTTCAATGCCTTGTGAACTTCAATAGCTAACTTCAAGGGCTTTTCAGGACTGTCAGAAAAACCAATTGCCATGCCGTCCCCAGTTGATAAAATAACCGTAGAATCCTTGTCTCTATTCTTAAAANACTTGTTCAATGCCTTGTGAACTTCAATAGCTAACTTCAATGGCTTTTCAGGGCTGTCTGAAAATCCAATTGCCATACCATCGCCAGTTGATAAAATAACAGTCGAGTCTTTGTCTCTATTCTTGAACGTCTCAACCCTTGCAACTATTTCATTTATTGCAACAACTTTTCGCACCTGGTCCTTTGTTGGAACGGTAGGATTCGAACCAGCTACAATATCGCAAAAGAACCAGTGATACGTACGGGTTAACGTCTTGACATCTCCAAAGTTCTCAAAGTCATCTCCCTGCAAGACCTGTAAAACATGAGAGACAAACTCAGAAGGACATGATTTCAATATCTGAAAGCTATTCATGGTATGCTTGAAGGGTGCCTTGACCCGTGACTTTTTTATCTGCTCTAGTATCCAGTCCTTTCCCCTATGGGTCTCATCTAA
>NZ_RCMC01000098.1 GCF_011319475.1 Candidatus Nitrosotalea sp. FS | reverse complement strand
GAGTTTGCCTTGGCATTTACCAAAAAATAAGTTCAAGATAATTATTTTTCGTAGACGATATATACATGCAAATTNGAAAGGCAGTATCCAAAGAAAAACCAGAAATAATAACAGAAGCAGTCAAAGCAGTAAAGAAAGCAAATAATTCCACTCAGCTGTTATGCGGTGCAGGAATTATTTCGGGAGAAGATGTATTACGCGCATTAGAGCTTGGTGCAAAAGGAATACTTGTTGCAAGCGGCATTGTAAAGGCAAAGAACTGGGAAAAAACAATAGAAGAGTTTGCCTTGGCATTTACCAAAAAATAAATTCAAGATAATCATTTTTTCGTAGACGATATATACATGCAAATAGACTCAATCACATGACCGTAGAAAACGACATACTTGAGGAACTAAAAAAAATACGAGAAGCAGTCACACCTAAAGCTACAACCCCCGCACCTGAACCAAAAGGTCTCATTGCAGAATTCAAAGATTTCATTGGCAAGGCAGGAGTCTTGGGTCTTGCCATCGGTTTCATCATGGGAACCGTAATTGGCAGAGTAGTAACAGCTCTAGTGCAAGATCTCATCATGCCAATTCCTAGCGCATTCGTAGCAGGAGGAGACTGGAGAAAAGCAGTTGTTACAATACCAGTAGGAAACGGAATGAGTTTTGGAGTAGGCGACTTTATTGGTGTCGTGATTGATTTCCTCATAATCGCATTTGTTATCTTTGTGNGGAGACTGGAGAAAAGCAGTTGTTACAATACCAGTAGGAAGCGGAATGAATTTTGGAATAGGCGACTTCATCGGTGTTGTGATTGATTTTCTCATAATCGCCTTTGTTATCTTCATAATAGCAAAATTCGGACGAAAGGCTGGCTTGAAATAGCCTTTCACACATTTTTTGCAGTTATTTGAAGAAGACTGAAATATTGAATCAAGTCTTTATTTCGCATAATGCTGCCAAGACTTGAATCAATAAAACAGGCAAGGATGAAGATAGGCATGACTCAGCAAAAACTTGCTTCCCTTACAGGAGTCAGTACCTCGATGATAAATCAAATCGAGTCTGGGAGATGCNTAGGTATGACTCAGCAAAAACTTGCTTCTCTTACAGGAGTCAGTACTTCGATGATAAATCAGATCGAGTCTGGTAGATGTCAGCCAAGCTATTCCACTGCAAGAAAAATATTCGAAGTATTATGGTCCCTTGAAAGCCAAGCATCGACCAAGGCAGGAGATATTTGTAGTAAGGAGATTGCCAAGCTCAAGGCACATGATTCACTGCATGACGCAATAAAGAAAATGCAGGAGCTATCAATCAGCCAAATGCCAATCTTTGATGGTCCCGACGTAGTTGGGGTCATAACAGAAGATGGCATAATAAAACATATTTTGGACAATGATGAAACTGAACGAAAGNAATCTTTGACGGTCCCGAAGTAGTCGGAGTCATAACAGAAGATGGCATCATAAAACACATTTTGGATAACGATGAGACTGAACGAAAAAGGATCAAGATAGCTGAGATAATGGACCCAAGGCCTCCAATTGTAGACTATAACACTCCGGTCAAGACACTTGTATCTCTAATTAGATATTCAAAATGTGTGTTAGTATCAAAGCAGAGCAAAATTGTTGGAATAATTACTGCATCAGACACTCTCAAGCTAGTAGACTAATTTAGAATTAGTAATTAGAAAAATTTTCTATAGACTACAATACTTCCAAGTATTGCAACCATTACTACCATTGATGAAAACACTCCAAACTCTGGAATGGCAATTGCTTGTTGTACATCGGGTGTAAATGAAACAACATCATCCGGGTTCTCCCCAATGACATCAGCAAGACATGTCCTTGATTTATTATACAAGTCCCATGTTTTTTGATCCTGCATTATGACATCATGCTGTTGCAATACAGTAGCGTTTGGATGATTTTCCAAGTAGAATGACATCTTGTTATTTATCTGGTGTACAACATTCATGTAGATGTTAGTCTCAACGCTCCTTCCAAATGGGTTACACACAAAATTTCCAGATTTATCAAATTCTGCATATGCAGACATTTTACCAGTGCCTAGAATTGAGAACGATAATAGTACTGACGATATGATAAGCAGCACTAGAAGAATTTTCTTTGTCAAGATATGACATAATTACATCATGCCTTAAAAAATTGGTGTAGGATAATTCCTAATGAATTTTAGAGTTTTGTACGTCTCAGAGATCTAGAACAAACAGGTTCTATTAACATCTAGGATTTAGGATGAGAGCATNAGAAGAATTCTCTTTGTCAAGATATGACATAATTACATCATGCCTTAAAAAATTGGTGTAGGATAATTCCTAATGAATTTTAGAGTTTTGTACATCTCAGAGATCTGGCACAAACAAGTTCTACTAATATCTAGGATTTAGGATGTGAGCACAGCTCTGCCAGTACCCCATGCAATGATTTAGGATGCATGAATATTATTTTAGTACCACGTGAACCAGGCCTTATCTCTCCCAAGAATTTTATTCCGCACACTTTCATCCTGTCAACTTCTTTTTCAATGCCATCTGTTTCAAGGGCTATATGATGTAGCCCCTCNCTTTTGTTGTCAAGAATTTCTTGATTGGACTTGTGTCCTTGGTGGCCTCCATTAGCTCAATTCTAGAATTATTTAGATGAAGAATTGCCACTCGGACTCCTTCAGATTCCACAGTCTCAAATTCTACGTCGTGAACACCAAGTGCTTCTTTGTACTGTTTTACTGCATCGTCCAAGTTGTTTACTGCAATTGCGACATGATCTAGTCGCATCTTAGAATGTCTCCTTTGGCTGGTAAATTCCAAAGACTTCACGGAATGTATTGCTTATCTCTCCCAGTGTAGCATAATTATTTACAGCATCCAAGATAAACGGCATTAGATTTTCATCCTTGTCTGCAGCATCTTCATTTTTCCAAGTGCATGTTCAACTTTGATATTGTCACGGGTGCTACGTAATTCTTTTAGATTTGTCATTTGTTGTGTTTGAATGCTGCCGTCAATTTTCATGATTTCAGGTTTTTCCTTTGCTGCATCGGTGAATTTGTTGACACCAACTATTACCCTGTCTCCGCCATCGATTTCTTTCTTTAATCGATAGGCATTTTGTCTAATTTCAGATTGGAAGAATCCCCTCTCAATTCCCACAAGTGAGCCTCCCATTCGGTCTATTTTCTTTAGGTACTTGTTTGCCTCGGCTTCTATTGTATCAGTCAAATTCTCCACATAGTACGAGCCAGCAAGCGGGTCTACGGTTTTTGTGATTCCGCTCTCATGGCCCACAATCTGTTGTGTTCTTAATGCAATCTTTAC
>NZ_RCMC01000290.1 GCF_011319475.1 Candidatus Nitrosotalea sp. FS | reverse complement strand
GCAACAGACGAGTTTGTAAAAGCTATATCTCTTCAGAACAAGGCAGTGATAACTGCAATAGATGCTACAAGACAGAGCATCAAGACATTCAATGACAACTTGAAGACATTTACAACTATGGATACAGGCATGATGTCATCCTGGTTTTCAGCCTGGAAACCTGTACGAAATCCATAGACCTTCTTTTTTATTGTATTTTACCCCTGATTTGGTATACATCTAGGCACAATCCAACATTTTTGTTGCAAATTTGTATTGAATCGATAAATAATTTTTCTGACACTATCACATCATGACAAGAACAAAAACAATCCGAGAAATGCAGGGAGGAAAACTAGAATGACTGACTCGGCAACAATCACAAAGTGTCTAGACTATGCAGTCCAGATAATGCAATGGGTTGATGGAAAAGAACACCTATTGGCAATGGGCAAAGTCTTTCTCTGTACACTATTCCTGGAGGTCCATAGAATGGCAGTAGAAAAAACCGGCAAGATCCAAGAGATAAAAGAAACAGTCTCTTGCGCAGTTGAGATAATGCGCCAGATTAGGGCACCTGGAGTGCAAGAATCACTTGGAAAAATAATGGACATGGGTACAGTTGCCAAGGATATCATCGAGGCACTAAAGACACCCGAGATGGTCAAGAACATAGAAAACTTCCGCTTGATTACGCAAAACATCAACGAGGCTTCTGAAAAGATGCAGGCACTGTAAAACTGATGGAACAGACAGGTGTCATACAAGAAGCCAAAGAGTTTGCAAAGTCTGCAAAAAACATGATGGACTTGATTGGAAATACCGGCCAAGACCTCAGAGAGGTAAATGCCGCAGTCAAATCAGTCTTCAGGTCAGTCCAAGTACTGGTAGATGACATCAGGCCTGCAGAAAGCAGATATTAATATTGATTCTACTTGTTGTATCAACCATGAAAGAATTTGATAGAGTATTGTGCTCTTGTACAAGTTGCAGGTGTGGTCATTACGGAAAAGGATCCATTGATAATTACATGTGTGATAACTGTAAAAATGACATCCACAGTGGAATGCGACCTGTCACAAAGGCAACAAAATCACATTAATACGTAGACGAACTTTTTTCCTATTTCTTGTGCCTAGTTGTAAATAGGTTGTTCTTCCTTATCTTCCACTTGTTTCGCTCAAGTGTTGCATTTTTTATCTCAGANCTCTTGTACCAGTTGCAGGTGTGGTCATTATGGAAAAGGATCCATTGATAATTTTCTGTGTGATAACTGTAAAAACGATATCCATAGCGGAATGAGACCTGTCACAAAAGCAGCAAAATCCAACTAACGTAGACGAACTATTTTTCCTATTTCTTGTGCCTAGTTGTAAACAGGTTGTTCTTTCTTATCTTCCACTTGTTTCTTTCAAGTGTTGCATTTTTGACCTCTGTCTCTAACCTCTTTCTTTCCTCATGGCTTAGGTTAGGATCTTTTAGCTGCTCAGTTTTTGCGTTAATCTTCTTTGTATATCGCTCAATCTGGATATCGATTCCTTCAAAACTCATTTGCTATTCAAAACCAGGCTTGTAATTTAGCAATTTCTGTCCAAGTGCTTGATTGCGGTATGTGGCTGCTTANTTCAAAACCAGGCTTGTAATTTAGCAATTTCTGTCTTAGATATTTGATTGTGGTATATGGCAGACTTATTTTCTTATTACTTCCCACTCATATTTGCAGTCCTCGCATAGAAAATAATAGTGCATTCCATCCATTTTTTCGACTGGGTCCATATACTCTCCAGTGTTCTTTGACATGCATTCTAGACACTCTTGCTCTCCCATTTTCTTTGTTTTCTATTGACAGTAAAATTAATGCTTTTGATATTTTCTAAATTAATTCTCTAGTAATCATGCGGGGTTCGGGCTGTTTTTATAGAGCGTTTGCTGATTTTATTCCATGATGCATTGTATCAACTCTACCTGCAGAAGAAAGATTACGCGAGGTACCATATGCAGTAAATGCGGACTAGACAATTCAAGAGAGGCAGGAAGAATTGCACTAGAGATACTTGAGGAACGGGGAGTCGAAGATCTTGACGAGTTTATGCTCATTCACTTTCCTGATGAGAACAAGCGAAAAAAACTCAGACATGTAATGCTCCAGATAAACTATAACGAAACNAATGTGGCCTAGACAATTCAAGAGAAGCAGGAAGAATAGCGCTAGAGATACTTGATGAACGGGGAGTCGAAGAGCTTGACGAGTTTATGCTTGTTCACTTTCCTGACGAGAACAAGCGAAAAAAACTCAGGCATGTCATGCTGCAGATAAACTATAACGAAAACAGAGCAAAACAGTATGATGCATCAAATCGCCACAAGCGATGATGTTCTCTCATGTAGAAAAATAATGAATTGATAATGAAAACAATCTTTATACTAGATTGTAGTATCATGTAAAATATGGACAATCAAATCAATGGATTGAAAAAGAAACTACAAAAAAACAACGATGATGCACTGGACTTTGTCCAAAAATTAGAGTCCACACTTACCGACTTTGAAAAGACAGGAAACCTGACAAGTGGTTATTCTGAGATTAAAAAAGCCATACTTGAATACAAGGACAAACTGGTAGATCAAATCTAGAACAGATTACGTTTTAAAATATTGTATAATGTGTGACAACACCACATGATGAATATCAGTTAAATCCTTATTCGTCATACTGAATTTTGTGGTAAAAACCATCACGATTGTATTGGTTGTAGCAAGTGTAGCCATTGCAGGAATTTTTGTATTTTTGGAGATGGTTCCCAAAACACAAACTTCTGTGATACAATTGAGTGCAACCGTTGAAATAACTCCTGGAGATGTTAAAGTCCATTCGCCAGAACAACTATATGACATTGATAGCAGTACGATACCTCTTGACAATACCACGCTGGATAAGATACCTACATTGAAAAATGCGATTGATCAAGCCTTTGCCAGGTTTACTCCACCGCCTTACTATCGCCCTCATACATTTACAACTAACATCAACCCAAATGATGTTGATTCCATACTACAATTGGCAGGTGGCAAGGCAGAACAATTGCCTGAAACGCAAACAAATGACACAAACTTTGGTGTCAACTTTACAACAGATACAACCAGTATGGAGTTTAAGCTAAACAACTTGTATTACCATGTTGTAATAGATCAACTGAATCCTAGCTGATGCAAACTAGTTCTGTTGTCGTGCAACATTGACTTTGAGTAGACGCAGAATTATTTCAATGGATAGACCAAATGCCACAACTGTTAGTACTATTATCACAGGCCAAAATATATCCGCAGGTATTGGACTACCAGTAAAGAACGGTGTCCCAGAACCTGCATGTGGACTCTGGGCAGCCATTGAAACTTTCTCCCGCGCTAGCTTGAGCATCTCTTCTAGGGTTGCACCTGAGCCAATTCCGCCGTCTCCTGAATAAGGACCGCCTACTGCGTTATAAAACGGATTGTAGCTTGTGTATCCGCTTCCACTTGGTACATCGGGTATACCTTTTGACATNGCTTGTGTATCCGCTTCCACTTGGTACGTCTGGTATGCCTTTTGATACATCTGAGATGCTGCCAGTTCCCTGTAACGCAAGAGTAGTAAACCATGCACCAATCGCTGTAATCCCTATTGCACCAAACCTGTATAATGATTTCAAGGAACGAGCAAGTGACTTGCTTGTCCTTGCTTTTTCTGAAAACTTGGATGGCAAAATTACAATTGCAAATCTGGTAGCAGTATAGTATTTCATGTCGTGTGATTTTGTGTTTTTTCCAATCCTTGATATCTCGACCAGTCCAACATCTTGCATCTTTTTTAGGTGATATCTCACAAGCTGTAACGANTGTCATGTGATTTTGTGTTTTTTCCAATCCTTGATATCTCAACCAGTCCTACATCCTGCATCTTTTTTAAGTGGTATCGCACAAGCTGTAGTGAATATTCTGTCTTTACCGCAATGTCATTTGCAGTAAATGCATTTTCAAACAACATCTTCAAGATATTTCTGCTAACATCATTTACCAAAACTTCACCAAGTGCTCTTAGATTGTCATCTTCTGTACCGTATATGCCGACTCTTTCCGGAACTGGCTGTCTTGATTTTTCTTGAGTCATGATAAATGTACCATAATAACAGTACCATGATATGTAAGACTTTTGATGAAATCCTATTTTCATCAAACGCTAAATTCAAAATTGCACTATCGTACATCATGAAGAAATTTGCATACAGCATATTGCTTGCCGTACTCTTGTCTGCTGTCTTGCCACAACTGGCATTTGCACAGCAGTATCCTGGGTACTCAGGCGGTCCAATGACTTTGGAGCAAGAGCTTATTCTTGCAAAAAAGAAAGTTGAGATTGTACAAGAACATCCAGGAGACGGCTCAGGCACTCCATATCTTAACGCAAATGGGGTGGTTGGGGCTTCGATAATCTCAGGGGCAATTTTTGGAGGCATCTTTATGGCCTTTGTAGTGCGCGCAAAACAGTATGAATTTGCACAAAAGAGACTTGCCCTCTAATTCTCTTTTTTTATTTGTCAAATCATATAGTGAAAAACTAGTTTTTCACTCTGATTTCAATATGTTTTCCCTCTGTAGTGGAATAAAGACTCTTGAAGGGATAATGATCCGTGTCGTATTTTGATATGTCATCATCAAATGTGGCAACAAGTTGTGTAGAATTGTACATGTCCACAAGTTGTTTTCCCCTGTTGATGTCTATTATGAAATGGGGATCTGCCACAAGAACAACTTTTGTTGTGTTTACCGGATATGAGAGTATTTGTGAATAATCAAGTGGAACGTTTTTCTTGTGAAATACATCGCTAAATATCCAGGTATATGTGGGGCTTGCAAGAATGCTGGTATCATTATGGATTGGTTGGTTTACTACAAATGCTGTTGCAGCATACTCTGCGCTTGTCATGTCAGTAGTGATGAGTTTTACAAGGCCTACCATTCCAAATGCACATACTCCTAAAACTAGAATGATAGTACCCGCGTGAGAAATTTTCTTCCTTGGTATCTTTTCGAACAATCTCACTATCAAGACTGCTGCAGCGATACACATCACAGGTATTACTGGAATCCAGTAAAAGTATTGGTTGTAGTTTATGGCATACAAGAAAATAACAAATGGAACAAACCATCCTAGTACAAAATAATCTCTTCTGATTGCGGCAAACCCGATGCCTGCTGCAGAGAGCCAAAACAATGCAGGATCCATCTGCATAAATGACTTTGTGATATAGTTCAGATCAGAACCGCCAACTCGATGTGTCTGGAAATAAAATACATCATGTACCCAATAGTTGAAATGCCCTGTTTCTATGCTCTGGAGAGGCCACAAGAGTGGAATCAAAATCACAGGTAGTAGCAACAATGTAAGCAACTTGAAGCGTTTGGTATTGCCAAAAAATACAATGCCTCCAACCAAAGGAATCATGGTAAATGCAGGAATCTTTGTAAACACTGCAAGGCCCAGGCATACACCTGATAACAAAACTAACCATGTAACATGTTTGGAATCTTTAGAATGCAGTGCAGCCCAGATTGACAGCAAAAGAAACGGCAACAAAATTGAATCAAGCAATATTCTGCGAAATATCCATGACATTGGCATCACTGCAAATAATACTGCAGAAACCCATGCTGCATTTTGCCCATAGCGTTTTCCTGCTATTTTATAGATGAGAAAAGTATCAGCAACTGCCAACAGTCCCATGATGACTCTTGGTACCACATACAGCATGGAAATAGAACTTGCGTCACCTGAAGGACTCAGGGAATGGGGGTACCCAATGGAACCAAGTATTCCTGCAAGAAATGTCTGTCCAAACAATGGGTGATCATAAAACGAGCCTTCCTGTGGGCTCTGACCATTCAATACGTGCATTGCCCTTCGCATGTATACTCCCTCATCAAAGAAGATATCTGGAAAGCCTGCAACATTCCAAAGGTGAGAAAAGGCAGAAACTATCAATATAGCTATGATGAGAAGATGATATCTGTTACAGCTTAATCTCATATTCAATATGTTGATGCGATTTTTTAGCTCCTTAAACTTATTCACAATGTGTCATGGTATACAGAAGAAATCTTCTAGTAGAATCATACATGACCATCTGGTAATTGTTTAACAGTGACTGTGTATGCAAGATTTCATGAAGCCATTTCAAAAGATTCTGGTAATTGATGCAATTGTTCTTGTTGGATGTTTTTTTCTAATCTGGGTGTTGGCTACAGGTGCAAATTTTCTACTTCCTACAGTACAAACTGATTATATAAAATCACTACCTTTGGCATTGATGTATACTGCACTAGTTGGAGTTCTCATCGTGTTGGGAACCGTTCTTTTATTCTTACCACGACGAAAAAAGTAATGACTGTAATCTTAGGGTAAAATATCAGATACCTTTTGTACCCTGCCTATCTTACCATCGTGCAATTCCACTTTGATTCCATGTGGATGAAAACTACTTGAAGTGAGAATCCGTTTTACGGTACCCTCTGTTAATTTACCGGTGCCTTGATCTTGCTTTAGTGTTATCCACACGCTGGATCCTATCTTGATCTTATCTCTTGAAGGCACTTTGTCCATTTTCATATGTTACATATGCTGTATTATCTAGTTGATGATCACTTTATGTCAGAACAATGTTCTATTTTTCAAGTATACAATGGTCCACAATATTTTTATTTTCAATCGATCAAACTAATTTGAGAAAAATATTTTTGTAAGTATGATTCGAACATCTAATTCCTACGCAATTTTTAATAGAATTAGAATCTCTGAAATTCCAAGATGAAATTTACAACACAATGTGACGCAAGTAGACGCAATGTGACGCAAATCACGCTCAAAAATGGCCTTGATATTTATACAAACTCGGCTCAAAATTACATAATATCTACACATGTTATTTCTGTGTCATACTTACATAGTTTTATTGAATGTGTCAGATGTAAAAAAGATGTGAAAACAGAGACTATTACTGCTACGGGTAACCATGATGAAGTATTTGGTTTACCGTACATAGTTACTTGGAGTTGGCTGTGAAGTGGAGATTTTGCGAAAAATATCTACCAACAGACTCACCCTGAGACTACAAAGTGATCTTTTAGAAATTCTCAAACAAAACGCACACAAAAAAGACCTTACACTGAATGCAATGATATCTAATATCTTGCACAAAAATGTTGCATACGACGAAACTGTAAACGTATTACCAAACATGGTCGTTCCACATGATTTGTTTTTCTCAATTGTATCCAAAATTCCTGAATCCGAAATTGAAGATATTGTAAAAGAAGGACCACGTATTGTGAAGAAGCATTTTGATATCTTGGGCTTGCAATATAAAATTGATCATGTTATTTACAATTACTTTGTAATGCTTGCCAAGTATTGCAACTGGTTTGAATTTTCACACAAGGTGTCTGGAAATAACTATCGACTAGTATTTTGTACGGGAAATAATCACAAATGGTCCGTATTTGTGCAACAATATGTGCATGCAATACTTGAATCATTGAAAATAATAATTTCAAATGAATCACATCATGCAGGAGTTGTTGTCTTTGAATTTTCACACAAAGAATACATCTGACACAGTTTGACACAAACAGAACCCAAATTCCTATAAGCAATTTTTTTACAAAGGTTTCAAATGATTGAACAGATTCATGAGAACACAAGCCATGAACGAAATATGCTAAATGGCAGCAAAATACATTCTGCGATGATTTTTTCCAAAGTCGTGTCATGTTGTACTTGTGGTATGGAAATGGAATTTGTTGAAAACGATGTAATATTTGGTGAGGATTGGTATCATGGTAACTGCTGGAAAGCGACACAGGAGATAAAACGAAATGTTTGAAAAAACACATAACGAGAATTCTGGAAAAAAGATTCTCATTATAGGCTTAGGGCAAATAGGGCATAGCAATGCAGAGTACATGACATCCCTTGGACTGCAAGTGGATGGCTTTGATATCAGCAAAGATGCAGTTGCAAGAGCCATAAAAGACAAAGTGATACAAAAAGGTGCCACAGACTTTCGTGGTTATGACTATTATGTCATCTGTATCTCTACACACAAACCAGAAGATATGTTTGTTCCATATCTTGATGGACTATTTGACATTGCAAAACGACTTGCACATGAAGGCAAGATGGACGCACTTGTCGGAATTGATTCCACTGTAACAAGGGGAACTACACAAGAAATCAAAAAGATACTCGGCCATAGGTTACATGTAGTACATGTACCGCACAGATTCTATGTCCATGAAAAAAGTGAACATGGAGTAAGACAGGTCAGAGTGATTGGTGGGTGTGAACCATGTTGCATGACTGAAGGAAAGCATTTCTACGGAAATGTACTAAAAATTCCGCTTCATCAAGTAAGCTCACCTGATGTAGCAGAGCTCACCAAAGTTGTCGAGAACTCGTACAGATATCTTGAGATCGCATTTGCAGAGGAGATCAAGATGGTATGTGACAACACGACACTCAACTTTGATGAACTACGAGATGCAATCAACACAAAATGGAATATCAAAATCCTTGATGCCCGGGATGGTATTGGAGGTCACTGTCTTCCAAAAGACAGTCAGATGTTTCTTGACTTTTCAAGAAATTCTGTAGTGACCAGTATGATACGAGCTGCGAAGATGGTGGATTCACAATACAGATTCCATCTTATTCAAAAAGCCACACAGGAAATACCTCTAGCCAGAGGCTGACACNAGATGGTGGATTCACAATACAGGTTCCACCTTATCCAAAAGGCTTCACAGGAAATACCTCTAGCAAGAGGCTGACATTGCATGAAAATAGTACAAGTGGGTGCGATAATCACTGGGATAGTAATCACATTAGGCGTTTTATTAGTAGTACCCGAATTCTTGCGTCCTAGTCCCACCCAACCAATACTTCTCTCATTTAGTGTAACTAATGAACAAAATCTTCCTAACTGGTGTCATGATCTATCTACTGTTTTATCAAAATATGATGTCAAGGCAGCTGTATTTGTAATTGGTAAAGTTGCAGAACGACATCCTGATTGTGTTAATGGATTTTCCAGCGGTGTTGACATTGGTAGTGAATCATATGACTATGTATCACTTCCTTCAATTTCAGATTACGCTACTCAACTTGAGGAAGTGCAAAATGGCAAATTGGCAGTTGACAAGGCTGGAAATTTAGATTCTAAATTATTCAAAGCTCCGTATGGTGCGACAGATGCTAATATTTACTCTCTACTGAGTCGTTCAAACATCTTAGCAGATTTTTCCTATAACGAACAATATAACAAGTATTATGATGGAAAATTCATAAAGTTTGATCTAGTTACGTATAACGGATCAAAGTATTATACAGGTTTCTTCAGACATGTTCCTGCAGACAAACCAGTTCTAGTAAATTTTGATAATTCTACACCCGTATCTCAGATTGACGAATTCATTTCAGAATTTAAATCTAAAAACTTTCGTTTTGTGAGTGCAACTGAATTAACTTCTATGGATTTGACGATACACGGAGCAAATAGAACTTGACTGTAGAGTTACAAGAAAAATCACATTCTGATGTTAAAGTAATTGAGATTCCAAAATGCAATCAAAAGTTTGCACCAAGTGGTAGGATTCAAGTCCGTAAACTAGCATGGGTTTTGAGAATATGTAGTATCATTGCAATTTCAGGTGTGATTGTATTTAATGTGGTAAAAGGCGTCGATCTAAACGATCCTCTCATTGTATACTCTACTTTGATGCCGATACATGCCTTGATCATATTGTTTGTTGGATGGTTTTTTTACAAAAACCCTGCAAAAGGTGTAGCAAAAAATGATCTAGTCTCAGTCATAATTCCTGTGTATAATCAAGAAGCAATGATCGAAATAGTAATTGATGCAATTTATTGTTCTACATACAAAAACCTAGAAGTAATAGCAGTAAATGATGGAAGCAAAGATGGTACCAAAGAAATTCTAGACAATCTTACAAGAAAATATCCTAAATTAAAAGTTGTACATAAAATAAATGAAGGAAAGCGTAAGGCTGTTGCAGCTGGATTCAACGCATCCACGGCAGATTATATCGTACTGATAGACTCTGATAGTGTAGTAGATCCTCATGCAATCAAGGAATTCATGAAGGCGTTTTATGCAGATCCAAAAACAGGTGCAGTTGTAGGTTATGCCCGGGCATGGAATGCGCAAAAAAGCTTTCTTACAAAATGTCAGGACGTGTGGTATGATTATGCATTTAACATTCACAAAACAACAGAAAGCGTTTTTGGAAGCGTAATGTGTTGTTCGGGCTGCCTGGCAGGATATAGGCGTGAAGCAATTGCCAACTTTATTCCATATTGGATAAAGGCAAGAATTCACAATAGTGACGATAGAGACCTTACTTCATATGCAATAGCAACGCCATGGGCAAAAACCGAGTTGGCTCCAATCTCAAAAAGAATGATGGAGGATAGTGCAAATTATGATGATGCAGAAGATAGGATACTAACCGCCCAAGCCATTGTGGAATGGAAAGCAACCTATGTTGCATCTGCCCTGGTTTATACTGATGTTCCTGAAAAAATAAAAGGATATTTCAAGCAACAAAAAAGATGGAAAAAGGGTTACATCCGTTCTAATCTATTTGTAAGTTCTTTTTTCTGGAAGAAAAATCCGTTAATGGCTTTAATTTTTTATACTGAATTTATGACGACTTTTACATCCCCACTCATTGTTTTGATAGTATTATTCTATGAACCTGTAATACTTCAGCAATATTGGGTACCTTCAATTTTCGTACTTGGTTCATTACTTACAGGGCTTGCTCATGGGTTAGACTGTAAGTTCCGAAATAACCTCTCAACAACTTGGAAGTATAAACCAATAATGAATCTTATTGCATCTTTTGTCTTATCTTGGCTAGTCTTTCCGGCAGTATGGAATTTTAGGAAAAATGAATGGCTCACAAGATAACATGACATCTATTTTTATGGACTTTGGTGAATAGATGTTATTTAATTCTCTTCAGTTTATTGTTTTCTTTGTTGTTGTATTAGGTTCTGTTGCAATTATTAAAAAAAGAAAGTTTCAACACTTGTTTTTATTATTTGCAAGTTACTTTTTCTTTTATTATTCAAGCAACTATCTGATTACGCTTTTAATTTATTCAACACTTTTGGATTTTTATCTAGGAGGTGCAATATACAAGTCAACTAATCCTCAACGAAGAAAAATGCTGCTAATTTGTAGCATGGCAGGAAATTTGGGTCTCTTAGGATTTTTCAAGTACGCTGACTTTGCAATTTCGCAGTTCAATGCACTGGGTGTCTACCTCGGGCTTGGAAGTAACATACCTCTACTAAATCTAGTTCTGCCAATAGGAATTTCATTTTATACATTTCATACAATGACGTATACAATAGACATCTATCGAGGACATCTTGTTCCAAGCAAGACATTTAGGGAATTTGCACTATTTGTTACATTCTTCCCGTCTCTAGTTGCCGGTCCAATACTTAGGGCAAGTCAGATTTTGCCCCAGTTTAGGGAACAGATAGCCCAGTCTGAGATGGGAACTAGATTGAAGTTAATTGTTCTTGAGAACTCTAACCTGAAATTTGGTGTCACCATGATGGCTATGGGATTTTTCAAAAAAATGTTCTTCAGCGACAATATCTCGCCTATGGTAAATGACATCTTCAACTATCCTATAGGTGCAGAGTCCTTTACCATTATTCTGGCCACCATTGGCTTTGGTATCCAAATTTATTGTGACTTTTCTGGTTATTCTGATATTGCAATAGGCGCAGCAATGATCTTGGGATTCAAGATACCTGCTAATTTTAACAGGCCATATTTTGCAACGTCCCCTTCTGATTTCTGGCGAAGATGGCACATCTCATTATCATCATGGCTGCGAGATTATTTGTACATAACATTGGGAGGTAATCGTGTATCAAAGCTCAGGACATATCTTAATCTATTCATAACAATGTTCTTGGGAGGACTATGGCATGGTGCATCCTGGAACTTTGTCATCTGGGGAATGTTGCATGGATTGTATCTTGCTATGCATAAATTAATTCTGGACAGAGTTCCATCGTTGAAGGACAATAAATTTTTCAAAACAAAAATTGGAATTGTTATTTCTATATTCATTACACAATATCTAGTGTTCTTAACTTGGATTCCATTTAGGGTACAGGATTCAAGTAATCTGACATATTCCATTTGGAAGTATATTGTATGGGACTTTGCAATTGATAAAACACTAAATGTAATTTCATTAAATAAACTTCCAATTTTACTCATTATCGCTTTTATCGTTCTACACTATGTGTCTTACAAAAAGAATAATTTGATAGAAACAATCTCTGGTTTGAAATTACGATATTGGGTGATGTTTCTTGTTGCAATCACATTTTCAATTTTAATTCTTTATGATGGAAAACCGGAGGATTTCATCTATTTCAGATTTTAGGAGATTATGATATGAACAATACCATAAAAACAAGTATCGCCGCGTCCATTGCCCTGATTGTATCTTTTGCAATGCTTTTTGCATATCTGACTTATGGTGCGGCAAATCCTGTTGATGTCAGCAATCAAAAGTTTTCTTTTGCGGGAGCTGACTCGGGAGAAAAAAGAGTCTTCCTCCTGGGTTCTAGTTATGTTGAACGACTAAACTCGTCTTACATCAAACAATATCTTTCAGAAAATGGCTTACAACAATTTCAGGTATATAACATAGCAAAAAATGGCGCTGGTAACCCCTCACAACAAATTCAATATCTAGAACCTATGGTTTCAGCTCATCCCACAGTTATTGTATATGGATTAGGTTTTCGTGAATTAGGATACAAACCGTATACAAATAATGCACCTAGTTGTGCCTCTGGTGGATCCACGCCTTTTGAAGGTAATAGCACGACTACTCCATCGTTTGGTACTCCCTCATTTAGTACTCCATCGGTTCAAGATGCGGCATCATACTTGCAAAAGATAATTCCTGTAAAGATAGATTATTTTTCAAATCTTGCTGATCCAAAACATGTTACAGTTGATCTGCTAAAATCATATTTTGAAGAAAATATTACATCCAACACTGAAGTGGGTGCTGTATCTACTGGAAATAATTCTACTTCTGGTGCCGTAAATCAAAATCTCTTTGAAAAAAGAGAGCCAATCTTTGTGGATATCACCAGTCTGACTGAAATAAACAAACCATTGGGTTATACCGTTCACGTGTGTCCTGAAGACATGAACAATGAGTTGACAAAATTAAATGAAATGGTTTCTACATTCAAGAAAAATAATATCAACGTGATATTGTTTGTGCCGCCGTTTTCCCAAAGTTATCTGAATGCTGTGGGGGATAATGGTATACACACATTCTTGTCTACGCTAGGAAAGTTTGCTACTGATAATAATTTAAAATTGTATGATCTACATGACAAGTATGTAACTCTAAACATATGGGCTGATGCGCAACATGTTGCTCAAAACCCCAAGGTAGTAATTTACAGTGATGATATTGCAAAAATTGTTCTAGGTGAATTACACTCTTTTACAAATATGAAAACTGTTGACACAAGTGCCGAGAACTTGAGTCACAAAGATCTTTCTTATGCTGATTTACGATCTGTGAATTTGTCAGGAAAGAACATGACTGGAACTATTCTCATATATTCTAATTTATACGGTGCAAACATGACCAATACAATTCTCAAAGATGCAAATCTTGGGCATGCCTATATGCATAATTTGGATTTGTCTGGAGAAGATCTGACTGGTACTATTCTAACCGGTGCTGATTTAACAAATGCAGATCTTGCCGACGTTGAACTCTCAGGCAAGGACCTCACTGGAACAAACCTAAGTGGGGTTAACTTGTCGGGCAAAGATCTGACTGGAACAATCCTTGTAGGGACTAATCTGGTCAATGCCAATCTGACAGATGTGGACTTGTCACACAAGAATCTCGCTGGAGCTAACCTTGGTGGTGATAACCTGTCAGGTCAAGATTTCACTGGAACAATTCTTGCAGGGGCCAATTTGGATTATGCAAATCTTCATAATGTTGATCTGGCAGGCAAAAATCTGACGGGTGCCAGTCTCAAGGGAGTTTACTTGTCAGATAAAGATCTAACTGGAGCAGTCCTTATAGGATCTAATCTGGCATATACTAATCTTAGTGGTACTGATCTTACAGGCAAAAATCTAACAGGCGCATTTCTATTTAGGACTAATTTACAGAATGCTGATCTAGCAGGTGCAGATCTATCTGGTGATAACTTAAGAAAGACAATACTGACTGGGGCTAATCTGAATAATGCTAAACTTCGTAATGCTGATTTGTCTGGCAATGCTTTGTCAGGAACAGAGCTTGTTGGTGCAGACTTGCACAGTGCAATTATGCCTGGCGTAAATCTTGCAAACAAGGATCTGACTGGAACAATCCTTGTAGGGACTAATCTAGTCAATGCCAACTTTACCGGGGTTGACTTATCTAGCAAGGACTTTACTGGAAGCAATCTTCGGGGAACGCATTTTGACTATGCAATTCTATCTGGTGTAAATCTTGGAATGAAAAATCTGACAGGTACTACACTAGAAGGATCTGATCTAACAAAGGCAGTGTTGTGGAAAGCAAAACTCGTAGATGCAAATCTGGTTGGTGCAGATCTGTCTCACAGTGATCTACGTGATGCCCTGATTAAAAACTCTAATTTGACTAATGCAAATCTGTCTGGCGCTAATCTATCTGGTGCGGATCTATCAGGCGATGATCTACGAGGAACAATCCTTGTGGGCGCTAATTTGGCTCATGCTAACCTGACTGGGGTAGACATGTCCAAGGCAATAACTGATCCTTCAAAAATTAAATCAGCGTCTGCCTCTCATGCACTACCTCGTACTGAAGTAATTTCAAATTTCCAATCTACTACTGGCTGGATAAAGCAATCGTCTAGTGGGAGCCAGTCATATGATAATACTGATTTCATAAATGGTTCACAAAGTCTGAAACTTGTTACTGCTGGAAATGGTTCACCTATAGTTACTCATAGTAATATTTTCTTACATGCTTTTGATTTGAGTCATTATGTCACAAGTACTTGGATTAAAGTAGACAATTCTTCAAAAGTAAAAGAATTTTGGATATATCTCTCAAGTGACGGTTTGAAATCATCCTGGTTCACATACAAGATTTCAATTCCAAACCATGTCAAGTCTGGAGAATGGACGAAGATTTCAATTGATCCAAAACAATTTGCTGTAAATGGCACCCCTGACATATCTGCAATAAACAGAATTCAAATAAGAATTAACGATGATTCTACAGGACCAGTTACTTTACACATTAATGAAATTCTGGCACAAAAGGAGATATCCAAATGAAAAGTTTTTGCAACAATGGAATTTGGAAAGCAGGATGTAGATAGTATATAATGATATTTGCAAAATTATTTCTATTTCTCGTCTTATCGATGATCTTTATTCCTGCATATCCTGTCTTGGCATATTCTAAGACATCGTGTCAATGTGTCTCATTTAGACTGGATGATATTCAAGATTATTGGTTAGACAGTGTTCAAACAAAAATAATTGATACATTCCATCAAAAAAATGCCAGTTTAACAATTGGAGTAATTGGAAATCATATAGGACAAGATTTCAAATTAGTGCATGATGTAAAAACTAAGGTAGGAAAGACAGCCCCTGCATTAGAAATAGCAAACCATGGTTGGAATCATGAGGATTTTACTCAATTTAGCAGAGATCAACAAGGTATGTTGATGAAAAATACCAATGGGAGGATATCCACTCTGTTTGGGGTTACCCCTTCAGCGTTTATCCCACCTTTTGATACTATCAATTCTGATACCATGATAGCATTTTTTGAAAATAATTTCAAGTATATTTCAGCAGATGTATCACAAGATAATTCATCTTCTTTTACAAAAAGTGCTCAAGTCTATCATGTTCCTGGAACTGCACAGATAAGCAACCTTACTGGTAATGATAACATCTGGCGTCATTATGATAACCAACATGTTCTTGTAAAAATAATGTCTGACATCAACAAGTATGGGTATTCGATGGTAATAATGCATCCTCCTGAATTTGCACAAAGGATACAATCTCATTATGCAAACAATGTGGACGCAACTCAAATTAAAAATCTTGGGCTGCTCATTGACAGCATAAAAAAGAGTGGCATCAAAATAGTAACTATGGATCAAATTCCATCTAATATGCAAAGTAAACACTATCCTGGCTGGTTGAATGCTGTTTTCACATGGAATGAAAAGGGAATGATTTCTGACAAGCAGGTTCTATCTAATGTCAATTATTTGATTGACAAGAAAGTTATTACATCATCTACCATGTTCAAATAAATAGACACCAAACCAGCTATTGTACTTATTTAAGACTTGTTCATTTTCGTGACTGAACAAAGTTACACAAGATACTAAATTGACGAATTAAAACTATTTTTGGGTGTGATGGTGTGATAATGTACACAAGTCAAAATGATCGTTGATAAATCTAATATTAAAAATGTACAAATCAAAACCAGTGTACGTCTCTTAACGTTTTTTACAATTTTTCTATTGCTGTTTAACTGTGGTTCTTATTTGGTCTCGATTAGTGCCAACGCGCAAGTGGAAAATACTGTAGGATCTAGCACATATCTAGGCACACAAGGTCCATGTAAGTGTGTAGTCTTTAGATTGGATGATGTAAATAGTGAATATCTAACAAAAGTGCAACTAAGCATAATGGATCAATTCATTTTGAAAAATCAAAGTATCTCATTAGGACTCATAATGCATAGAATAGATCCGACATCTACAATAGTAGAAAAAATAAAAGAGGGAAAACAGAAGGGTTTGTTCGAATTAGATCTTCATGGTTGGGATCATGTTGACTATGCTCAGCTAAGTCAAGAAGAACAATTTGGAACACTACAGCAGGCTAATGACAAAATGAACACTATCTTTGGTCAACACTCTCAAGTTTTCATACCTCCATATAACAAGTTCAATGGTGATACAATCGGAATTTTAAAATCAATTGGAGTTAGAATCTTTAGTGCAGATACATCTACTGACAAGGCTCCATATTTTGTAGCAAACGGGATGGATGCAGGCAAGTCTGATCTGGTATTGTACCATCTTCCAGCTATGGTTAGTTACAAAAGTGATAATGGGAATGGTACTTGGGTAAAAGTTCCTATAAAGACAATCTCGAGTTATGTGGACAGTGACATAAACAAGTTTGGCTATGCCGTAATTTTACTACATCCTCAGAATTTCGCAAAGATGGAAAATAACGCCTTTGTTGACACTGTAGACGAAAATGAAATTAATGATTTATCCTCTTTAATGGACTCAATAAAATCTAAGAATCAACACATTACTACGTTTGCAAATGTGGTAGGATTACAAATACCAACTTCATCCCATGTTCAACTAGCTCCTGAATTCTCTGGAGTGGTAACTATTGTTTTGTTAGTATCAATATTGCTGATGATTGTATTTACTACTGTAAAAAGAAATACACTAGTTAAACACCGACTCTGATATCTGGAGTTCATTGAATTTTTTTCTGGTCAAAAGATGTTTTCTGATATTTCTCACACATGATATTGTTATGTAACAAATACATCCTGTTATGACCGTGAAATAAAAATTAGGATATTGGAGGGATGATCTCCCTTATGCTCAACTTCTTAAAGTCAAATTCTGCATTGTCTGCTCTGAATTGCTGCTCTGTACCTCCCCATGATATTATGTCCTCATTATTCATTGAATCTCCAGTTGTGATGTTTTTGCATCCATATTTTGCAGGATCACCTGGGACTGGCCAACCTGAATCTATTTGTTCAAATACCTTATGCCAGTTATTGTCGTCCTGATCATCTATCCATATCTCAAATTTTACTGCAGTATTGTTTTTGATATTGTATGTCATGGTCTTCATACCAATCCAGCGATCGTTCAATGGAGTTGTAACTCCTGTAGTAGCAAATGTTTCTGAATAACTTAATTTATCTCCTGCGTGGTAAAGTGACTTCTGAACTTCTGCATTACCATCAAATGTTATGCTTGAATAATATGAATACCCCTGACAAATTGAGACGTGCGGACTGCCACTTCTTGTCACATGGGTAAACTCTTGAGGATAATGAGTACTATTTTGTAATCTATAGTACCCGGTCATTTCTGTGTTCAACCAAAGTGTATTTGGTGGCGAATTTACTACTAGTCTCACTCCTTCATTCTCTGGTACGTCGATTCTTTTTGCATGCCATGAATCATTTGTAGGGTTTTTGTAAAGTTGCATACATGTTGCTGGGTCGTTACAGCTTGCATTTGAATCAGGGCCAGTGTAAAACATTGTGTCATTTAATGGATCGATTGAATTCATGTACCATTGAGGACCATCTTTTTTTGTTGGATAGATCTCCTTGACACCAAAAATATCATCTGATTCATTTACTGATGGAATGTATATTGTGGCAGAGTAGTTATTGTAACCGATATTGGCTCTGAATCCTTGGCTTGTATAGTTATTTGATTTTGTATCTACGTGGTACATGTAATAGCCATCAGGTTGTATGTTAGTAACTGGTATGCTGTCCGTCTTGTACTGTGTTCCATTAGAAAAAAGGATCTGAACATGTATGAGGTGTGTTCCCTCTACAATGTGATGTAATTTCACATAGATATCATGGGAATCAATCACAGTTCCATTTCTGTATGTTGCATTACGATAGTTTTGTTCCAAAAACCCGCTAATTGTTGTTGTTGTATTTTTTGCCCATCCACGTTCAAGTAACATGTTGGCTGTTTCTGGTTTTATGCATGCGGGAGAATTATCTCTAGTTTTAATGACTAGCTGAAGATTTCCTTGACAAACAACAATGTTTGCGGAAATTCCTGCATTGTATTGTTCTAGTGGGCTCTTGGTTATGAGCCATTTTGGGATTAGATCGTGCAAGTCACCTGTTTCATTCTGCCCAGAGATGTTGTGTATGATGATTGATATTGCAATAATAATAATTATTGAAAATAATGCTCTCAAATAATGATGGTTTACTTCACAGTTTAAAAAATTGGCGTATCTTACATGTATGAAAAAGTTGAACTGATTAAAAAAGTACGGTACTTTTTTGACACCATCTGACACAACTAGCCTCCAAATACCTATCAACCATTCTTCAAAGTAAAAAAATCACAGAGATGAATGAAATACACTATGGTAGAATATACAATAAATCCCTATTCATATTTTCTATTTTTACATTACTTCTAATATTCTTTGTAATGCAACCTGCATTGGCAATTTCGCCTGGAAATGGCGGTGTTAATACAAATACCAAGTCTGTGGTAACAACGCTTCCTATCCTTTCCAAACCTGCAACAGTAAATAATCTATCTGCGGCAAATGCTGTTTCCAGCACAAACACCTGTCCCTGTATCGTGTTCAGGTTGGATGGTGTACAAGGGTCATACTTGTCTGATATCCAAATGAAAATCATGGATGTATTTCAAAAGAAAAATGCAAGTCTCAGTATTGGAATTACTGGTTATAATCTCACCCAAGATAGTAAACTAGTCTCATATCTACAAAACAATCTCAAACCGGGACACACAGCTATCGAGATGGCAAATCATGGTTGGAGGCATGAGGACTTTGCTACCATGGGCCTATCCCAACAGATCACCTTGATGAATAAAACTAATCAAGAATTAAACAAGATGTTTGGCAAAAAGCCAAATGCGTTTCTTGTACCATATGGTATGTATGATAATGACACTCTAAAGGCAATAAAACAACTGAAAATGAACGTAATCAGCTCTAGTATGTGGAGCGAGGACAAATTTGTTTTAGTCAAGGGAAAAATAACTGCAAATAAAGATTCGCTAGGACTATACCACATCCCATCGATGACTGAATTTGAATCTGATACTGGGAATGAGACATATTGGACAAACATTCCAAAAGATAGGGTAATTGATAGTATTAATTCACACATCACAAAATATGGATATGATGTATTTTTAATACATCCACAGAATTTTGCAACACTTGTAAATGGTCAATACATCAACACTGTTGATACAACACATCTTGATGAACTTGCAAGTATAATCGACTATGTCAAATCAAAACACATCCACATATCGACAATTTCTGAAATTGCTGGACTTGATCGTGTAAGTGTTTCACCGGTTGTAAAACCTGTTGCAACTACTCCAAAACCTGTCAATGCCACTGTTTCAAAACCGTCATCTGACGTTGATGTTTCTAATTCAGTAGACTCCACAGAACCGCCAAAAGTTGTAAAATATGTAGAACCAAATGGCTCGTTGACAATGAACGTACAATATCCTAGTGCTGATCCTGCAAATGCTCGTATGTTATCAATGAAAATCTATCGCGATTTTGATACTAAACCTTACATGGAGTTACCAACTGTATCTGATAATCCTTACACCGTAACACTTCCAATGTATCACCAATACAAGATACAGACGTTTGTTAACAGTATGCTTTCAAGTGTAAATCTGGTTACACTTGATAGCGGAAACCAGAATACTGATGTCAATATTCCATGGGGTGGAACTATACTTGTTTCTGCATATTTCGATGATGGGCAAACACCAATTTCTGGTGCTAGTGTATCCATAAGATCTCAAGATAATAAAACGCGAGCAACCGGAGTTACTGGTTCTGATGGGTCTGCAACCAGATTTTCACTCCCATCTACAAATGATGATAGTAATTACTACATCGTTGATGTAAAGATAAACAATCATCTGACGTTCTCATCTGACCATGTGACATTACAGCCTGAAAGTATTAATAAAATCAAACTAGTTGCGCCTTGGCATTCTATGATAGAGAATCTCATCACGGTCAAAGTATACAACCAAACCAAAGTCTTGCCTTCTAATGGACAGACATATGCTGTTCAAATGTATGATGATCAGGGAAACAAATTATCAGAATCTCCAGTTAACATACACGGTGAGGGTTATTTCTGGTCAATGCAAGTAGGGGACTATGTCTTCAAAGTAGTAAAGGCCAGTAACGGTACCGTACTTGGCAATATGTTTGTCACAGTGGATGGTACAAAGAATAACTTTGACATGACAATTCAAAACCATGCATCTACAGCAAAACCGGTCTTGAACTAAATAGTGTGATATGAAAAATACTACATCCAAGAAACTTGATGTTGTTGAAACAGATCTTGATGATCTTGACCAGTTTGAATTCGAAGATCACGACGACTTGAGAGAATTCTTTGATGATTCTGATACAAAGGATCTGTTACTATAATAAATTTTAAAATATAAAAAGAGAATTTGGATTTAGTTCAAGAAGCAAGTTGTCTTATTTAAAATTCAATCTTGTCTTTTTCAGTAAGGAGGAATTTCTTTGATTTTCTTACTCCTTTTAGATCAAACCAGCTTATCTTCAGTGTTACTTTCTTACCTTTGATCTCATCAACTGTTATCTTGTCAGCTATCTTTACAAGTTCGCCTAGTGTTTGACTTGACATTTTTTTACTTGATTTTATTTTTCAATTTGATTCTTGGGACGAAATTTTATACACATGTTGTTCAAAAAATTCCACGCTATGGTGTTTTTCTAGAAAATATGTGATCGATTAAGCTAATGTTATGATAAATCAGCTATGTTGTTGAGTATGCATAATATGCAAAAAATGGTGTGATACTATTTATGCTCCAGGCATCACAGCTAGATAGAAACACCGAAACTACATGTGTAATGATTAACTGTGAATCGGGTTCTGAGGGAAGAATCATTGACGAAATCCGTGAGATACAAGGCGTAAAAGAATGTGTCAGAACAACAGGCCCACATGATATACTGGCTATTGTAGAATCTCATACTGTGGAATCCCTCAAGGAAATCATTGAAAACAAGATCCGCAAGATTCCAAACGTTCATGCAACTACAACCCTTGTCATAGCAACTAGATTCTAAGATTACATTCTATTGCTGTATAACAAAACAAAACTACTTGTGTTAGTGTGTGTTGTTTTATATCATGAAGGCAATGAGTTATAAAAAATTCCGCGAGTCTGATGCTCCATACTATGATACAATCGAAGGCAAAATGTCAAGGACTGATGTCATAAAAAAGCTAGAATCCTTTCTGACTGAAAAACTAGGTGAAGGTCAGGATTTCTTTGATCAATACAAAGTACGTGAAGTCTGAATCTATCTGGTTATGCTATGTGTTAGTTTGTCATGAATCTGTGCTAGGATAAGTTCTGCCTTTTCCTTGTTCTCAAATGTCTCTGCTTTTTCATCCATGATTGCATCAATTTCATAACTCTTGTCAACCAGAACGTTTGCAACATGATCATCTAGAGTGCCGTTACCCATGAGATAATATGCAAACACTGTATTTTTTTGTCCGATTCTGTGCAGTCTGTCTTCTGCCTGTCTGTGTATTGCAGGACTCCAGTCAAGCTCTGCAAATATGACATATCGTGCCTTGCTCAAGTTTATACCAACATTTCCAGCTCGGAGGCCTGCAATGATTAGCTTGGTCTCACCATTTTGGAATCTGTCTATTCCTTCTTGTCTTTCCTTGTCACTCTGACCTCCTATGATTGATGCTGGTGAATACTCTGAAAGGCTTCTGTGAAGTAATTCATGAATTGCCTTGTGATGACAAAATACTACGACACTTTCTTCAATCTCCATTATGTTTTTGACAAACTCTATCACATGTGGAACTTTTGCAACACCTGCTGCCTGTCTCTCACTCTGTATTGCTCTCTTGTATGATGAAAACTTGTCAAAGGCACTTGTTGCACTTTTTTGTTCTTCTTCCAATCTCTCCCAAATTTTGCCAAGTTCTGTTTGATAATAATTGATATCCGAATCAATAAGCTCCTTGTATCTTACCTTGTCTTTTAGTTCTTTTAGAACATCCGATTTTTTTCGTCTCAACATGACATGTTTTCGTAGTTCCTCTCCCAAACTTGCACGCTTGTTCTCAAGAACAATCGCCTTTCCTTTTTCATTTACATAGCAAAAGTATTCACAAAACTCTTCAAATGTCCCAAGAAGACCTGGTCTTAGTATGTCTACAATTGGCCATATCTCTGAACCTCTATTGTAAATTGGTGTTCCTGATAGTCCAACTCTGTATTTTACAGAATCCAGTGCTGCAAGTTTTTTCACAGCTGTGTATTTTTTAGTGGTCTTTGATCTAAGATGTTGTACTTCATCGCATACAAGCGTCTTGATGTTTAGTTTTGCAATGTCATCCATTCTTTTGTGCAACAAATCATAATTTATGATGTAGACGTCATATTTTCCAAGTTCTTGGGCTTTTCCAGTTCTTATGAGAACCGATGATGGATATTCGTTTTCTGAGATTTTTCCATTGCGACTGCGTTTTTTGAGGAATTTCTGGGTTTCTCTTTGCCAGTTGTTAAGTGTTACAAGTGGAGCAACAATCAGTACTGGAAATGTCTGTTTCTCTGTTGCAAGATATGCCAGGGTCTGGACAGTTTTGCCTAGACCCATTTCATCTGCAAGCAATGCGTTGCCATATGATTTTAATAAAAAGTCCAAGCCTTCTCTTTGAAAATCAAGCAGGTTACCACGAAACTGTGAACCTGGGGTTGCCTTGCGGAGTTTTTCTATTCTTGTCCATTTTTTTTGTGGGACAATGACCTTACGAACTTTTCTATGCCATATTGATTTTGATCTTATCTCAAGTGGATATCTATCCATAATCCATTTTATCTTCTCTACGTTTTGGACCGTATCTGGAACGATGGCCTCCTCTGGACCATTACCATACCATGCGTGGGGTATGACGCGTGCTACCATGCTTACTGCCCTGGGGCCGGTTAGTTTCCAAGTCCAGTTTTTTGAATACGTGTCCAAAACGTATTCAAGGGTGCCGAATTCTTTCATAAGCTATAATTCTTCGACATTGGTAAACTCGATTTATGAATCTTTTACTTTGCTCCGTTGATCGCGTATTTTCCCTTTATGGCATCTTTAAATGATTTTTAAAGGAAATATGCCTCTTTTGCAAAGAATTTATGTTTAAAGCAAATAAGTGCCTGAAAAGGTAGTTTTCTTGAAATTATTTTACTGCTTTTCTTCTGAATTTTTTCAATCTTTCTAATCCTAGCGACTTGCCAAAGAACTTTCTTACGTAAAAATATGCAACTCCTGTTGCAAGTACTGCTGATCCAAGAATCGTACCCACAATTGGCCAAAACACGACTTCATGATTTGGATATAGTCCAAAGACCGTAGCTATGGTGTTTGGCACAAGCTCAGCTGTTCCTGCCACTGTCCACCAAATGATGAGTATTGTCACCTTGTTTGTAACTTCGGTCTGAACTACATTGACTCCTGTAGCTACCATCTGCATGACGTTTTCTGACATTTGTATTTGTCTATCTAATCTTCCAAGAATTACCTCAAACTTTGCAAGAATAACTTCGTCATCTGATACCATGTCTGCATCTCCGTGCTTTAGGTTGTGGACCGTATCATATGTAGCCCATATTGCATTCAAAAAAGTCAAAAGTGATGTTCGTACGTTTGATAACTCTAATGAAATGTCTCTTGTAACTTGCCTTGAACCTGCAATATCGATCTCAAATTGTTCTGCTCTTTCAACTATAAGGCGCAATATTGAAAAATTGGCCTCACTTATTTCATCTATAATTCTTGCTAAAAGTATTGTTTGTCTGTCTGCCCAACTGTCTGCTTCTTTTGGAAGTTTTCGTAAAAGCGTCGGAGCATAATTATACAGTCGGGTGATTTTTCCACCATAATCGTCATGAATAGTTACTATCAAATCTTTTTTCATAAAAATCAAAATTGGAGCAGTGATAGTTTTGTTGTTTCCTGGTACGACAAACGGAATCATAAGACCCAATGTTTCTCCTCTATCTTCATAACTTGATACATATCCTGATAATAATACTGATGGCTCCATAGAAATACTCAATTTTTCTAGAACTTTTGGAGTATCTTCTATGATATTATCTACAACACACTCAATCCAAGTAAGGTGCCCAGACGATGTTATTGCAGTAAGTTCCTCAAGATCTACTGTGGGTTTTTTGAATGGTGTTCCATCTTGTAACCCTGCTGCACTAATTGCCTTTATCATGTCTTAGAGGAAAATTTGGACTTATATACACTTATTCGTGAACAAAAACTTACCTCGTATTTTTCATAATCTATATGTCTTGATAAAAAATCTGTTGAAACTAGTCAAAAACAAGACTATTTTTATTATGTTGTAAAAACTGTTGCTGCAAATATTCGTAACGTCTAAAACTATTATGCCATCAAAAGATATGTGAAATACGTCGTTATGTTGGTATTTGTAACTTCTATTCTGTTAGGATCATTTGTTCAACTTGGTAATGCTCAAACACCGTCTGATGCCTCAACACGTCTTGTGCCGTCTTGGATAAAACATACTGCACTACAATGGTCTCAACAAGAGATCTCTGATGATGATTTTACAAACTGTATGAGGTGGCTTGTGGAACATCAGATTATTCCAGTCGAGGATATTGTGGAAGAAGAAGACAATTCTGTCATTCCAGATTCTGTAAAAAAGATTGCATATTCTTGGAATCATGGACAAGTTCCAGATGTTGAATTTATTCATGGAGTTGAGTATCTTGTACGGCATGGGGTGATTGAGCTTGATGATAATTTTGTATCACAATTGAGTCAAGATAGTCTAGCGCAGATCTCTGTACAAAATGATACTAGAAAATCTGTGATGATTATTCCAGTCTTTACTGCGTCTGCATACTCTGAACACGGATTTTACTCGTATTATGATGGTAAATGCAATACCGTCTGTCTAACTTCAGTTATCTATACTCATGCACCCTTGGGATATACTGCAAGTGGAAAGGGCGTTGATGTTTTAGGTTCACTTGGATATTACACTCTTACAGATATTGACGTGGACAAAAATCCCGAGATTTTACTACAATATGACAAGGTAATTTTATTACACAACGAATACGTCACACAAAAAGAGTTTAACGCAATCACGACTCATTCTCATGTTGTTTATCTATATCCTAATGCACTGTATGGAAAAATAACTGTAGATTATAATTCAAATACCATAACGCTTGTACGCGGTCATAATTACCCCGATGTGAAAATACGAAACGGTTTTGACTGGAAATTTGATAATTCTAGATTTGAATATGATACGCATTGTAATAACTGGCAATTCTATAACATTACAAATGGAATCATGCTTGACTGTTATCCTGAAAACCACCTTGCACATAACACAAAATTGCTTAAAGCAATAAAGAACTACTCATGAGTGTTGTTTCAGTATATTCTTGCTATCCTAACATAATAATATGAGTCCCAAACGGATACTGACAATGAAGGTGTTGGTTGATGAGATGTATGATGGATTTGATATCAAGCTAAAAGAGTTTGGTTATGACGCATTTAGCGTAAAAAAACTAATTGCCGAAGGCAAAAAGTTGTCAAGTGACTATTCTGTGATAAAATATGCTCATGAGAATGGGATGATTGTTGTAACAGAAGATGTGGAGNCGCATTTAGCGTAAAAAAACTAATTGCCGAGGGCAAAAAGCTATCAAGTGACTATTCTGTAATAAAATATGCGCATGAAAATGGGATGATTGTTGTAACAGAAGATGTAGAGATTGGAAATGCATGTAAAGAAAATGATATCCGATGTGTGTTGCTTGACAGTGAAACAATATTCCGAATAATCTTGGAAGAACTAACCCAGTACAAAGAGCGTTAACTGCTTTCTTGCTTGCCGATTCTTTTTTTGGCTATGATGATTATTATAACAATTATTCCTACTATGACTGCACCATCGACATAGTCTGAGTAGTGTCTTATTCTGGTCCACTGGTCTCCTAGCGCTATTCCAACATAGGTTAGCATGGTACTCCATATTATAGAACCTGCAAAGGTGTAAATTGAAAATTTCTTCAAATTCATTTTTGCGACGCCTGCTGGCAATGAAATGTATGTTCGAATTGCAGGCAAAAGTCTACTTACAAATGTGGACCTGTCTCCATATTTCTTAAAGTATGACTCGGTCCAGTCTAAATGGGATTTTTTCAAGAGGACATACTTGCCATACTTGACGATAAATTCTCTACCAAGTTTTACTCCCACAAAATATGCTATGAGAGAACCAACAAGGTTTCCAATTGACCCTGCAAGTATTATCAGAACTGGGTTGAGTTTTCCAGTAGATGCCAAATATCCTGAAAATGGCATGATGATCTCACTTGGGATTGGTATCAGAGCACTCTCTGCTACCATCAGAAAGAATATTCCTAGATATCCTGCATTTGATATTGTTTGTATTACAAAATTTGCTAAATTACTGATGATATCTAACGCAACCATTTGTCAATACGCCTCGTTTTTTTGTTGCAAGCCTGTACCTTACCACATTCCGCCAGTACTGGTTCCAGGTTCGTCAAAATTTCTCTGTGGGGCATGCTTGTGTGCTTTTTTCATGTGTCTATCAAGTCTCACTGGATCATGAAGTTCAAGACCACATTCTTTGCATTTTGTTCCTGTTGCTTCTTCTTTTTTCTTGAAAAGCCCCATGTCCCAGATTACTGATTTGAGATAATATTTCTTACGGAAAAACTCTGTGTATTTATTAAAATTAAGAGGGCTCTGCGTAGAGAGAACCTACGCAGAATAGGTACCAGACGGAAATTTGGTATGCTATGAAAAGTTGTGGATATGTTATATTGATAAGGCTTTACTTTGTGCATTTTATAATGACATATTCAATGGTGTGATTCTCTGCAGCTTGTTTCATCTTTAACATTGATTTGAACAATATGTTTTCTACGTACGATGGGTATCTCTTTAAGATCTCTTGACGGAGGGGCTGGCGATTCTGAATATAATATTCTGCCAAGGGCAGGTATACATTTGAACCAATGAGTTTGATCTCACTAGTTTTGAGACCTGCATTTTGGATTGTTTTTTTGATTGTCTCAATATCATAATGCTCAGAAGACCATGTAAATTTCAATATGCCTATCTTGAAAATACTCATCTTTGATGCTTTTGAGAGAACTGGTATTGCAAGTATGACCGAACCATTCTTCTTGAGAATTCGCTTTGCTTCTAATATAAAATCCTGAATTGGCCTAAAGTGTTGTGCTGATTCTAACGCTATTACTCTATCACAGGATTCGTCAGATATTGGAATTTTTACAGCAGTTGAATTTAACAAGTTTATTTCATGAATGTTATGTTTGTTTGCTGACTTGAGTTGGTTTTTGTTTATGTTCAGACATGTGATTGTGACATCGGGATGGGACTTTTTCCACAGAAATGCAGGCTCTGAAAAACCACTACCGACGTCAAGAACATGTTTTGTTTCCTTGAACTCGGCTAAGTCACCTATCATGTTGCAAAGGTTTGTTTGAGCATCAACTGGATTTTTTGTAGAATCAGTCCAGTATCCAAAATTGAGAAAATTTCCTCCAGTGGAAACCTGCATTAATCCTGAAAGATAATTGTATAAATTCACAACATCACCTTCACCGCGTCTTAGTGTCCACAAAATGACATCTAATGGATTTGGATTGTTCAATATGAAATACTCCGTTCGCTTGGGTCTATTAAGACTCACTGGATTAATCATCAGTTATCTCTCCAAATGATAAAAAAGCTTGAATCAGATAGAACGGCAAACCTTGTAATTTTACTACAATTATCACAAGTTATTATCTTAATCCTGCAGGATTCAAGTCTGTTTTTTAATGACGTCTTTTTTTGTTACTGTTAGATAGACTACTGTAGCTAGTATGGTAACAAGGAAGATCATACTTGTTATTGTAGTTCCCAACCCTAAGCCACCGTTGCTCAAATCTTGTGAGAGATAGTCCCCTATCGAAGCCCCGAGAGGACGAGTCAGAATGTATGCTAGCCAAAATGCCAAAACAGCATTTACCTTGAAAACAAAATGACTTATTGCAACAGATGCAATTAGAACACCAAAAATGATTGCAGAAAGCAAGTAACCAAGGTTTATGGTCTCAGCTAATAGATCCCCTGCAGCGGTTCCAAGTGCAAATGTAAAAAGAATAGCAAGCCAATAAAATGCCTCTCTTCTGGTAGTGAAAATTGTGTGTATTGACAATGTCCTTTCTTTCTTGTACCACACAGCAAAGATTATTGAAAGCGAAACGGCAAAGACTATGGTACTGATAGTCAAAGGTACTCCAAGATTATCAGACAAATTGTCTGTGATGAGAGTTCCTACTATGCTTATTAGAACAACTGCAAGCCAGTAGATTCCTGGAATATATTTTTTGAATTTGAACTGAAAAAATAGTGCTACAGCAAGCATTGCTCCAATGATTAGTGTCACACCATCTAGCCCAAAATTTAAATCGGTATTCAAAAAATCTGCACCTGTCTCACCAACAGTGGTGCATAGGATCTTGATTATCCAAAAGAACAACGTGATTTCTGGTACCTTGTTTAGCATTATTCGAGCACTTGACTGGGTATCTTTATCTTTCATTTTTTTTCACTACGTATGAAGTTAATATTAATTGTTATAATAAACAATACTGGCAACTTTTCCAATTTTAGGTTTTATGATTTTGCTTGGACATATCCTCGCTAATAAAATGAGAAATACGTGGAGGATCCTTTCCAATATGGAATGAAATTGCTCGTTGTTCTATGGCAAGGTCTGCTTTTGTCATGCGCTCATGTTGACGCAAATGCTCAGTCCAAGATTCTGAGGTAAACATCATCACATATCGACTTGGATTTTCAATATCGTGGAACAAATCCCAATTGATTGCACCATCACGTAGTATTACAGAACGTATGTCATTCATAGCAGATTCAAACTCTTGTGAATGTCTTGGGTCAATCTGGAATTCCATCTCTACAAGTACAGATCCTCCTGTATGATCATCAATGTCAATCATCTCGCGAGGCATGTGCCAATGCATTGCGGGAGTCAGATCTACATCCGTCTGTGGTTTTAGTTTGTAGCGAATAGCTAAGGCAAGACCACTTACTAATCCGATAGCTGCTGCAAGTAATGCTATTGGAATTCCAAAGATCTCTCCAACAATGCCCCACACTATGCTGCCAAAAGCTACTCCTCCCCAATACATCATCTGGTGAACTGAGACTACACGCGTTCTTACCCATGATGATACTGAATTGTATGCGACAAAATTCAAACTGGATGTCATGATGATCAAAGCAGTTCCAACTGTAACTATTCCAACAAACAAGATGACTATGCCATGATGGAATGCTATGACCATCATTGCAACCGCATACAAAATTGTTGCACCTGCTACACGTTTTTCTATTGATATGTTCTTTATTCGTGGCACTATCACAAAACCGCTGACCAACCCACCTATGCCAAATGCACCCACCAGAATTCCAAAAAGAATTGAATTTGGGCCTGACTCGTTACGAGCCAAGAGTGGCAAAAGCGATATCACCGCACTACCAAAAATTGTAATTGCANAATGCTCCTATCAAAATTCCAAAAAGAATTGAATTTGAGCCTGCTTCATTACGAGCCAAGAGGGGTAAAAGCGATATCACTGCGCTACCACAAATTGTAATTGCAAAGTCTCGTACCAAGAGTGCACGTACATGTAATGAATGACGCATGTACCGCAATCCTGTACGGATAGCTCCGATTACTTGTTCTGGAGGAAGACGTTTGCTCTCTGTTGGCTTGTTCCATCTGTGAAGAAAAATTATGATGCCAACAAAGGAAAGTGCATTTAGCATAAACACCATTCCAGGTCCAGCTACTGCAACTACCAGGCCGCCAAGAAGGGGGCCAACTGCAAATCCTATGTAAATTGCCNAAAGTGCATTTAGCATAAACACCATTCCAGGTCCAGCTACGGCAACTACCAGGCCGCCAAGAAGAGGACCAATTGCAAATCCTATGTAGATTGCTACACTAAACAGAGTCATTGCGGCAAGAGCAATTTTCTTTGGTACAAGCTCAGTTTGAACTACGATATTTACAGGTAAGCTCATTGCATTACCCAAGCCGAGCAATAAAGTAAATACCACAAGAATTGAGGATGTTGTAACACCGCCAAATGTAAGAAAGCTTAAGATCACAGCTACTGCAAGTGAAAAATATTGTGTGGCAAGAAAGAGCTTGCGTCTGTCCACGATATCTGCAAGGGCTCCTGCTGGAAATGCAAGTAGGAATATAGACAAACTTGTCATCACTTGCAAAAGGGCGACAACAAAAGGAGATGGAGCAAGTGATGTCATCAGCCAGCCGGAACCAACAGTCTGCATGGAGGCACCTATGTCTGATGCAAACATTGTAACCCATAGGAATCGATATAACGTATTTTTTAGAGGACTCTCTGACAAAGTGTTCGTGTTATTATTCATAAAATATCACACCTAAACATATTCTACAATCAAATGTATAAAGTAGTTCATTCTGATTTTTCTACTTATGACAGCCGCAATGCGATAATTCATAACAACTCTTACTACAAAATACCTGATCTTTTTATTTGACCTGAAATGATTTACGGTGTGGAAAAATGCGATTCACGGACAAGGGCATACAAAAACGGAAAGAATTTGATCAATGCAGAGAGATTGCAAAGACACTATCTTCTAAAATGGAAGAAAAAATAAACCAAACAGGACAGGTTGGGTGGAATGAAATCTTGGAATCTGCAGAACATGATGAATTAGTGTACAAGCTTACCCTGAAATATCTTCGACAAGATGGCTATGATATTGGGGACTGGAAAAGACCGCTTGTAGTCAAGACCACCTAGGGTTTTACCGCGCAGCTCTCATTTTGAGACTTTATCTTCTTTGCCATTATGATTGGAGTCACAAGAAGAACTGGGATTGATATTGCGATAAATATTGTCTGAATTTGAGCCTCAAAACTTGTTAGAAATAACGTGAATGTTGTTGCGCCTGCTCCAAACCCGAAAAGCATGGTAAAGATAGTTCCGGCACATGTAGGGCATCCTACAAATAATCCTGTCACTGCTCCGAATGCACCTAGTTTTCCTCCACTCTTTGCGATGGAAAATACTGTTGACGATAATGCAAAATTCAAGCCAACCAAGAATGATACTGTGACAAGTAACAGTAGGTTTAATGGAATTATTTGCAGTCCAACATGTTCTGTGAAAAATGCAAAGATCATTGGCATGTATCCTGGAAAGTCACAGCATGGAGAGAGTTCTATATGGGGGGGTTTAGGAAATCCATAGTCTGTTGCGTTGATATCTGGTTTGTAAATTATTGTCCCTGATGTTAGTGCAAAAAATAATCCATATCCTATTGCACTGATGATAAAAATCTGTTTTGATCTCTTGTTGTGTATTGCATTTGCAATAATTGATGAAATGCTCGAGTCTGCTGATGTGATCTTTGTCTTGTACATTTTGTACAACCCCCAGCCAATTGCAGCAAACGATGCAAGCAAGACAAGATATGTTGCAACTGCAAGGTTCTGTAAGGCAGGCATTGCAGCAGGTGTAATTATCAAGTTGTTATTTTTGGCATATGCAAAAAATGATACCGCAATAGCTAGAAAACCGACTAGTATGAGTGCTAGATGTGAACGGCCTGATGTCACTTGTTTTTCCACTTGTAAAAAATTCTTGTCCTGACATTAAATTCTATCTCATATTTTCTCCAAAGTGTTTATCTTGGGTAATCGTGTATCTTGATCTAGTCGTGAAGATCGACGAGCCTCAGGATTCTGATTATGCAGAGACCAAGATAACCTACGTGGGTTTTGTAGACCCGTATGGAGTTGAAGGACTTTTAATATTGAGAGCAGGTGATGGCAAGGAATTTCATATGCGTGCCTTTTCAGGCGAGGTTGCAAGACACATCTCTAATTTCATCGAGGGGCAAAGAGGGGCAATTCCTACCATTTACAACATGGTAGAAGAGATCGCAGAGCTCAACGAGCTTGTACTTGTCAAGATAAAAGTGTACGAAAGCGGCAGTGTCTTGCGAGCNGTGCCTTTTCAGGCGAGGTTGCAAGACACATCTCTAATTTTATAGAGGGACAAAGAGGCGCGATTCCTACTATTTACAACATGGTAGAAGAGATTGCAGAGCTCAACGAGCTTGTCCTTGTCAAGATAAAAGTGTACGAAAGTGGCAGTGTCTTGCGTGCCAATGTCTACTTTACTGGAAAACATGATTTGGTCATGCGTAACTATCGTGCGTCAGATTCGATTGCTCTTGCAACATTTTACAATATTCCGATTCTTGTCAGGAAAAATCTCTTGAAGGAAAAAATGGAAGCCTAGGTCAACACTTGGTCTAACTTTCCTTCTTGCTGTGCTACTTTGATTTCCATTGCAATTCTGCGTCCCACTCCAAAAGTTTCACCATACTTGTATTTTGTATATGGGCTGGTTGTTGCAAGAATTGGGTTTCCCGGAACTCGTAATGATACATCGTATACAACAATATCCAAGTCTCGAGTTATCACACTCTGCAAGGAAAATGGGCCAATGATTCCGGGGGCATATTCTTTTTTCACTGCATTTACAAATTTGTCTCCAATGTCAATGACTTTTTCAAGAAGAGACTCTCTGATGCTTGCAGGTGTGTGACCCACCTCGATGTTTTGTAATTCGATATTTGTCTCAAGTTGTTGTTTTGCAGGAAGTGAAACAAAATCATGAAGGTTTGTTTGCAGTCTTCTTTCTATTCCGAGAAAATCCACTTCTTTTGATATTGGAGTGTGAAAATAATTGAAATTGAAATAAGTTCCTATGACAAACTCTTCAATGCTTGCAGTCTTGAGTGCATCTCTTGAGATCAATCCTTGTCTGATCTTGGTTTCTGTCTTGTCCTTGTATTCTGCATAAGATGATACATTGAAAAAGGCTCGCTCAAGTTTGCGTTTTTTCTCCTGGACTTTGACTATTACTGGTCTGTCAATGTCTTTTGGGTTCTTGAACAGTCTTGGGAATCGTATCTTTGCTTTTTGCAGCAAATAATATTGATTTTTCTTGTTTGCACGCTCTTCTGCCTGGAATAATGCTCTGTTTCCAAATAATGGAACCTTGAACTTGTTTTCAACTCCATCGTATCCCAGATATGCGGTAAGTGCTCTGTGTGGAACAACTATTGTACTTGTATCACGTAGTCTCGCTTGAATCTTGGGAGATAGCATATCTTGGAATTTTTTTACTATGATGATATCATCTGCTAGTCTTGAAAACCTCTTGTAAGGAATCTCTCTTCCTCGTTGACAAACAACTACTGTCTTGAAATTCTCGTCTTTTGCACCATCCATTACCTCTAGTGCGGAATGACTTCCAAGCACACCAATGGTTGGCTCTGAGTACTTGCTGACAATGTCGATAATTTCGGATTTTTTTATCACGCCGTATCTATTTTACTTGGGTAAAAAAGCGTTATCTAAAGCAAACTTGGTTTTGTCATTCATGTGATTGGAATATGTAGGAACTGATTTGAGGTTTGTAAATCGTATTATGAATTGAAAAAACTACTTGAGGTCTTCCTTGTCTTTGAAATCCTTGAGTTCTTTTTCTGATTCTATTCTGCCTTTCTCAAACTCGCCTTTTGCCTTTCCAATGTTCTTGCTAGCTCTGGGATCTTTTTTGCACCAAATATCAAAACCCCGATTATCACTACTGCGATTATTACATTCTCGTATGCCATTAGTGCCTTAAATGCGGCAGATCAAGATTTAAGTGTTGCAATATTTTTTGACTGCTTTTCTGATACCGCCATGCCTATTACATATAGTACGATCATTGGGCCTGCAACAAACCACATGGTGACTCCACTACCATCGGGAGTTATTGCTGCACCCAGTATGACCATTGCAATTATTGCATATCTGATGTTATTTCTCCAGAATTTCGGATCAATCAAACCTGAAGCAGTGAGTGCATACATTATCAAGGGTAGCTGGAATGATACTCCAAATGCAAGAACAAACTGGAGTACAAATGTGATAAAATCCATGATATTAAGAAGTGTAAGCAAACCTGCAGATTCACCGTATTTGTAAAGAAAGTCAAGTATGTATGGAGTTACAAAAAAGTATGAAAATAGACCGCCTATGGTAAAAAGAACAATTGCCGGAATTGTTATGTTTCTAATTATCTGAATCTCTTTTCTGTGCAATGCTGGTGCCAAAAATCCGACAAACTCTTTGACTATGATTGGCATTGCAAATACCATCCCAAGCAATACTGCGATATAAAACTGGGAAAAAAATGCCTGCCCTGGAGCAGTCTGGATAAGTTGTACTGTTGATGGCAGCAGGTGATGCTTCATTGATATTGTTACTTGTGCTGCCATGTTGTCAAACGGACTAAATGTTGGATAATACAGCTTGATTCCATTGTACATGAATGATGTAAGGTGACAACTCAGAATGAAGAATGATATGGCTCCTATTGCAAGTACTGATCTGAATACTCTTTTTCTTAAATCCTCTAGGTGCTGGCTAATGGTCATGCGCTTATCCATTGCAGATTATAAAATGGACTTTCTGTATTAATAGTGTTTTTTCTAGGACGTGTGTCTATTGACCTGGAATTGGAAGTATCTTGCCTGCAGGAAGGTTGCTTTTTTCTTGTTCTGGCACGCTAAAGTTTTCAAGCTCTATTGTAAGTTCTGTACTGACCTCAAAGTTGTCTCCTAACTGAACTGCCAAGTCTGCAATCTCCTTTGGTGAGTATATCTCACGTGAGCCCTTTAGGAATATTCTTGAGCTTTTTTCTGCAGGCTCTCCACCGAATTTCTCTTTTAGGAATTTGGTAATTCGGTCTACCTCTTCTTGTTCAATCATGTTGTGATAAAATACAATTCCCTTGATGGATTCATAATCCCAAGGAGTTCCGTTTCTGTATGAATATACTCCAAAGACTGCACCCTTGTCGTCTTTTGGACATTTTATCTCCCAAATCAATACTTTTTTTGGATCATACTCTGCCTTTCTGACGTCGTCTACTGTGAGTTTCCAATATCTCAAGCGGCTCATGTTCTAGTCAATCGATGAATTCTCACCGTTAATGAGCCTTACTAGACACAAACTACGGTGTAACGTATGACTGCTATACGTACAACTTTTAATCAAATTTAGAAATACAAATCACTGGAATAGATTATTTTGAGCATCACGTTACGACAAATAAAACCAGTTTACATTTTGGTCGCAATACTGATTTTGTCTGGTTTTACTCACTTGTGGAATGTTGTGGGATTTCCTGACATTTTCTATGACGAGGGAGTGTATCTGGAAAGGGCAATGCATGTACTAAACGGTCTTGGTGTGCAAGACAGGTATTTTCATGATCACCCTTACTTTGGACAAATCTTTCTTGCTGGCTTGTTCGCCCTGACGGGATTTCCAAACTCGTTACATACTTCTGCTGATGTGGCATTCATTTCGTCACTTTATGTTCTGCCGCGGGTGATGATGGGATTACTTGCAGTCGTTGACACTCTACTTGTCTATCTTATTGCTGATACAAAATATGGAAAAAAGATAGCGTTAGCATCAGCTGTCTTGTTTGCAGTAATGCCGTTTACCTGGATACTACGCCGAATACTTTTGGATTCAATCCTGTTGCCGTTTCTACTGACATCCATACTACTTGCACTTAGGGCAAACAGTTTCAAAAACAAGTATGTGATAATATTTCTTTCAGGTGTTTGTCTTGGCATTGCCATATTTACAAAGATTCCAGTCTTTACTATGATTCCACTGGTTGCAGGACTTGTCTATTTTGGCACTGGAAAAAATCCAAAGTATGTTCTTCTCTGGTTGCTCCCTGTAATTTTGATTCCTCTCATCTGGCCACTCCAAGCAGTAAGTGTACATCAGTTTGGTATGTGGCTAAAAGATGTAATTAGCCAGACCCAGAGACCAAGTTTTGGTCTACCATACATATCTAAAATTTTCCTTGAGCTTGATCCTGTATTGTTTGTTCTTGGAATTGCCGGAACCGTATGTGCAATTGTGAAAAGAAATTATTTCATCTTGTTTTGGTTTGTACCGTTTGTAATATTTTTGCTCTTGATTGGATACAATCAGTACTTTTACTGGATTCCAGTACTACCGGTGTTTTGCATATCTTCTGCAATGTTGATCGTAAATCTACTGGAGAAGATAAACAAGGAAAAATTACGTAATATGTTACCACTTGTGATAATTTCTGGTATTGCAATATTTGGTTTGGTAAGTACGATTTTGGTTGTTAGTGTCAACGTAACAAACACCCAGTTCCAGGCAGAGNTGGAGAAGATAAACAAGAAAAAATTATGTAATATGTTACCTCTGATAATTTCTGGTATTGCAATATTTGGATTGATAAGCACTATTTTGATTGTTAGTGTCAACGTAACAAACACCCAATTCCAGGCAGAGTCGTTTGTTTTGCAAAACGTAAATGATTCTGACACCACAGTCCTTGCAAATCCCACATATTCATGGATCTTGCATTACGTATTTCATAAAGAAAATATTCCAAACGATTATTCTTTCATACTGTTCAATCAAATAAAGACTGATAAAATACTGCTAGTGGCTGATCCCCATCTTTTGATAGATCTTGAAAGGGGCAAAAAATTGTACCAAGTCTACAATGACTCCAAAACAATGATGACATTTGATGAAGATCTGTCAAAATATGATATTACTAGATATCCGTATTCTAACCTCCAGATGGCCCTTGACGGTCAACACATTGAAGTACGAATGAAATGAGCATAACCTGCCTTTAGCATGTCGCTTCAAACTAGTAGAAAAGATACGTTAGTCTTTTAAACTCGCATGAAACCGTACATTTTGCGGATGGTCCAAAATGTCTCAATGAGGGTATCTGATCATGTTATCAGTAACATTGTTCCTGAACAATGTTTGACAATTCTTTATTTGCGTAACACGAGAGATCATGCGAAATGGATCTAAGAGTTTTTCTCTTTCTCTCAGTTGCGGCAGTACTGGTATTTCCACAATATGCTTTTTCAATCGAACCTACAAATAATGCCAACGTAATCTTTGGTGATTCAAATTCAACGATGCCAACAACACCAATACTGGATTCCACATCAAGTTCAATTATATCAAACACTGATACCGCAAACCAAGGCTCACATGCAACCTATACTATCAAAGTGACAGACACATCAAACTTGGGAACTATTCCAACTGGACTTGTAACCTGGAGTGATGGCAGTAACGGTGGGGCATTTAGTGTATCTTCATGTGTTCTTTCATCTGGAAGCTGTATCGTATCATACACTCCTCCTACAGATTACAGTGGAACTATAACAATAACTGGCAGCTATGGCGGAGACAATGCCCACACTGGTAGTTCTGCAACAACTACATTGACATCAACAGTACTTCACAATATTACAACTACGGTCACATCAAGTGCGTCAACAGTAAAGCAAGGTTCTCAGGTACAATTAACCGCAACACTTGCAGATACTTTTAGCTCACCTCTTACTCCGACAGGAACCGTATCATGGAGCGATAACGGTATTGGTGGAACATTCAATCCCAATACTTGTACGCTTTCATCTGCACAATGTGCTGTAACATATACGTCACCTGCCAATTATGCTGGCAGCATATCTGTAAATGCACACTATAACAGCGATTGGCCATTTTCAAAAAGTGATGGAACATTTACTCTCGTGTCAAGCCTTTTGCCAAACACAAGTACAATTGTGTCACCAAATCCTGCAAAGGCAAATTTGGGATCTTCAACACAGTTTACTGCTACTGTCACTACAGTCAATTCTCAAACAATTCCTGCTGGAACTGTAACCTGGAGTGATGGTGATGCTGGAGGTTCATTCAATCCAACTTCTTGTACACTTTCATCTGGCAGCTGTGCTGTATCATACAGCCCGTCTGCACACTCGCCAAACTTGGTTACAGTTACTGCCACATTTGCTCCAAATAACGACTATTCTGGCAGCGCCGGTGCATCGGGTCTGACAATAACTACAAAACATAATACCGCAACTACTCTAACACCAAACCCCGTTACATTGGCCCAAGGGTCAAAGGTACAGATTACNGGTTTTTCTCTTTCTCTCAGTTGCGGCAATGATGGTCTTTCCGCAGTATGCTTTTTCAATCGAGCCTACAAACAATACACTAGTCTTTGGCAATTCAAATTCCACGATACCAAAAGCAACAATACCTGATACAACATCCAGTTCACTTACATCAAATACTGATACCGCAAACCAAGGCTCCCATGCCACTTATACTGTCAAAGTAACAGACACGTCCAACTTGGCAACAATTCCAACTGGACTTGTAACATGGAGTGATGGCAGCAATGGTGGTACGTTTAGTGTATCTTCTTGTGCTCTTTCATCTGGGAGCTGTACTGTATTATACACCCCTCCTACAGATTACAGTGGTACCATAACAATAACTGGTAGGTATGGAGGAGACAGTACACACACTAGTAGTTCTGCAACAACTACGCTGACCTCAACAGTACTTCACAATATCACAACTACGATTACATCAAGTGCATCAACAGTGAAACAAAGTTCACAGGTGCAATTCACCGCAACACTTGCCGATACTTTTAATTCTTCACTTACTCCAACAGGAACCGTATCCTGGAGTGATAACGGTCTTGGCGGAGCATTCAATCCAAATACTTGTACACTTTCATCTGCTAAATGTGCTGTAACGTATACGTCGCCTGCTAACTATGTAGGCAACATATCTGTAAATGCACACTATAACAGCGATTGGCCATTTTCAAAAAGTGATGGAACATTTACTCTGATTGTAAGTCTTTTGCCAAACACAAACATAATCGTATCTCCAAATCCTGCAAAGGCAACTTTGGGGTCTTCAACACAGTTTACCGCTACTGTCACGACCATAAATTCTCAAACAATTCCTGCTGGAGCTGTAACCTGGAGTGACGGTAATGCTGGCGGTTCATTCAATCCTACTTCGTGTACACTTTCATCTGGCAGCTGTGCTGTATCATATAATCCATCTGCACACACGCCAAACTTGGTAACAGTTACTGCTACGTTTGCTCCAAATAACGACTATTTGGGAAGTACTGGTGCATCAGATCTGACAATAGCTACAAAACATAATACCACAACTACTCTTACACCGAATCCTGTTACATTAGCCAAAGGGTCTAAGGTACAGCTTATTGCAACACTTGCTGACACTTCCATCGCTTCAATTGTAACTGGGTATGTATCTTGGAGTGACGGTAATGCTGGCGGTACATTTGACCAAGCCTCTTGCACATTGTCATCTAACACATGCTCTGTATATTATACTGCACCAGAAGGTTCTACAAATACGGTAACAATTACTGCAACATATGGGGGCGATAACCTGCATTCGATAAGTTCTGGCACACTGACCTCCACTGTTATCACACTTCCATCTTCATTATCGCTGAACACTGATCAGTCATACTATGCATATGGTGATGTAGTTACACTTTCAGTGAATCTTCCAGGCCTGAGTATGAAGACTGTTGCAGTAGGGGTATCAAATCCAAGTGGTGATAATATCATATCAAGAACCATAACTACAGACGAAAACGGAACTGGCTTGCTACAATTCAAGATTCCCAATACATATCAGACCGGTATTTATCAGGATATTGTAACTGCAACTGTTTATGGCAAAAATTATACCAACTCGACCGAATTTAATGTAATAAAAGCGCANTTGCTGACACTTCCATCGCTTCAATTGTAACTGGATATGTATCCTGGAGTGATGGTAATGCCGGTGGTACGTTTGACCAAGCCTCTTGCACACTATCATCTAACACCTGCTCTGTATACTATACTGCACCTGCAAGTTCTGCAAATGCGGTAACAATTACTGCAACATATGGAGGCGATGATTCGCACTCGATAAGTTCTGGTACCTTGTCATCTACTGTTATCGCACTTCCATCTTCATTATCATTGAATACAGACCAATCATACTACGCATATGGCGATGTAGTTACACTTTCAGTGAATCTTCCAGGCTTGAGTATGCAGACTGTTGCTGTAGGGGTTTCAAATCCAAGTGGTGATAATATAATATCAAGAACCATAACTACAGACGAAAACGGAACTGGCTTGTTGCAATTCAAGATACCTAACACATATCAGACTGGTGTCTACCAAGATATTGTAACTGCAACTGTATATGGCAAAAATTATACCAACTCGACCGAGTTTAATGTGATAAAATCACATGGTGTTTCCATTGATTCCGTACAGATAACAAACCAGCAAGGAAATCCTGTATCCATTTTGCCAAAGGGTCAGAACGGATTTGTCAAAGTCTCAATCTCTTCTGGGGAGAAGATGCCTGCACTATTGACTCTGAATCTCTTTGATGCAAATCAAAGTAGTCTTGGCACGACTTCAATCAAGTCAATTGTAAACTCGGGCACATCGCAAATGACACTATCATTTTTTATTCCATCTGATGTCCAAGTGGGATTGGCAAATGTTTACACTGATGTGTATTCTGACTGGCCAAATAATGGAGGAACTCCACTAACTGCAGAATCTTGTCTTGCGGCAGACCTTCAAGATACCACTACACTTCCGGCATCATATGTACCTCCACAACCACACAGCTGCAGTGGTACATCTGGAGGATTGTCTGGTATTGGGGGTGTCTCGTCTACTGCGATGACAAATGACAAGGCCCAAGTCACACTTGGTGTCGTAATACAAAATGATTCTATGCTATTCATGAGTCCTACACAGGCTCATCTCTTGGCACTTGCTTATGAAAACAGTACTGGACAAACAGCCAAAAACAAGTCTGTTGGATTGGTAAATGTAGATCTTGCANTCCTACATCATATGTACCTCCACAACCACACAGCTGCAGTAGTACATCTAGTGGCTCGTCTGGCATTGGAGGTGTCTTGTCTACTGCGATGACAAATGACAAGGCCCAAGTCACACTTGGTGTTGTGATACAAAACGATTCAATGCTATTCATGAGTCCTACACAGGCTCATCTCTTGGCACTTGCTTATGAAAACAGCACTGGACAAAATACAAACAGCAAATCTGTAGGCTTGGTAAATGTAGACCTTGCAAGCCTTGATGCTGCGGGAAAAAGCACTGGAACTTCAGTCAATGCAACAAAGATTGATCCTAGCCAATTTACAACTCTAGCAGGACCTGACCTTCAAAATAATCCACTTGCAATGAAAATTTTGCAAGAGATTGAGGTATCAAAAAAACAAGTGGCAAACATACTAGGAAACCAGACAGCAGCAAAACTTGACCAGCAGTTGGTTTTACAACAAAGACAAGCAGCAGCAAATCAACTCAAGCAAGATCTTACCACACTTGCACAGGCAAGTTCATCTACCACACCAGATGTAGCATATGCAAACTTTCTTACAACTGTAGATGATAACAGGACTCATTCTGTATTCCAAAGTGAATTTAATTTCATGAAACAAAGAATTACGGTTGCAAACACTGCCATGCGCTCTGTTATTGACAATGGGGGAAGCTTAGGCCAAGCACTTGCAACCTTCTACAAGTATGCCACAATAAATCNGCAATGCACTCTGTCATTGACAATGGTGGAAGCCTAGGTCAAGCACTTGCAACCTTTTACAAATATGCTACAATAAATCACGGTCAAATGGTAAGTCTAAACAATGAGCTAAATGTTGCATCTGGACTTGCAGACAGCAGAATCCAGTCTTGCTTTGACATCAAGGGGCAACTCACTGTTGTAAATGGTACAAACTCATGTGTTTCAGATATTGAAAACAATTCTACTGGAACAAATGGTGTGGCAATCCTATCAGTACAACCANCATGTGTCTCAGATATTGAAAACAATTCTACTGGAGCAAACGGTGTGGCAATCATATCAGTGCAACCTACTGACCAGCAAGGAAATCCAGTATCTATGATCCAGAGGGGACAGATGGGATATGTCAAAGTGGTGCTTGCCTCTGATGTACATACACAATCTCTTGTTACAGTAAACATCTTTGATTCAGACGTCAGNAGAGGGGACAGATGGGATATGTCAAAGTGGTGCTTACCTCCAGTGTGAATACGCAATCTCTTGTTACCGTAAACATCTTTGACTCAGACGTCAGTAGCCTTGGAACTGCATCTGCACAGTATACTTTGAGTCCTGGACAATCTGAAGTGATTCTTCCATATTACGTTCCATCACAGTCTGGAACTGGGCTTGCTAGTGTCTATGCAAATGTATTTAGTGATTGGCCAAACAAGGGTGGAACATCGCAATCCCATGAACAATCATACTTTGTTGGCCTTGAGTAGATTTTTGTCTCTTGGTGCAGTAATGTTGCTTGCACTGCCTGGAGTCTTGAATNAGGGTGGAACATCGCAATCCCATGAACAATCATACTTTGTCGGTCTTGAGTAGATTTTTGCCTCTTGGTGTAGTAATGTTACTTGCACTACCTGGGGTCTTGAACTCGTTTGCTCAGGAGGAACAATCAATCGTGCTTGCTACAAACAAAGAGCATTATCTACCTGGAGATACAGTTCAACTAAGTGGAACCGTAACAGGACAGGCAAACGCATTGGTCGCACTGCAAATTAAAGACTCGTCTGGGAATCTGATACTGATAAGAACCGTACAATCTGATCAAAACGGAAATTTTGCACTGTCATTTAAGATTCCGTCAACTGCTGCATCTGGAGATTTTAACATAGTTGCAAGTACGAAAATTAATGGCTTTATTGTAACACAAACAAAAACCATGACTGCAACGGTTCCTGAATTTGGTCCTATCGCAATGCCTCTGTTTGGCGCATCACTTGTTCTAGGTGTTGTCATGTTTACTTTTGCAAATAGACTCAAAATGTAATATCATACAAAAAATCTATTACGAACTATTCTGATACCAATGCATGAATTTTGGTCTTTGTTTTGTGTGTAATTTACACCGAGAACTTGGTGCATATTATTCTAAAAAACATGGAAAAACAATTGAGATTTGTGCTGATTGTTACAAATCAAAACCTCTTGAATAAAAAAAGTTGGAAAGGTTATCCGTATGTCTTTCCACACGTATTACATTGCCAATGGTTTGATCTGACAGTCCATTGGTGTTTGTGTTGTGTCTGAGTTGTCATATTATTTCTTATATTAGATATACAAAGGTAAGCTTATAAATTAGAAAGTGATATAGTAGTTATCAAGTGAGTGTATGGTAAGTTGAAAGAAGAAGAGTGCAAAGTTTTGCTAGACTCGTTGAAGGCATGCCCTATTGATAATACTTTTAAAATTATTGGGAAAAAATTTACGGTTCACATTCTACGCAACATGACAAAGCTTGGTCAGAGTAGATTCAACCAGTTCTTGGATTCTGTAGAAGGGATAAATCCCAAGACCTTGTCTGCAAGGCTGCGANTTACGGTTCACATTCTGCGTAACATGACAAAGCTTGGTCAAAGTAGATTCAACCAGTTCCTAGATTCTGTAGAAGGAATAAATCCAAAGACCTTGTCTGCAAGGCTGCGGGAAATGGAGAAAAATGGCATAATTGAGAAGAGAATCTATGCTGGGACGCCAGTCAAAATAGAGTATGCTATAACAAAGAAAGGGATAGCTCTAAACCCGATACTAGAGNCTATTGATAATACTTTTAAAATTATTGGGAAAAAATTTACAGTACACATTCTGCGTAACATGACAAAGCTTGGCCAGAGTAGGTTCAACCAGTTCCTGGATTCTGTAGAGGGTATAAACCCAAAGACCTTGTCTGCAAGATTGAGGGAAATGGAAAAAAATGGCATAATTGAGAAGAGAATCTATGCTGGAACACCGGTTAAAATAGAATATGCCATAACAAAAAAAGGGCTTGCCCTAAACCCTATACTAGAATCCATGGCTGCCTTTTCTATGCAGTACTGTTCCAAGGATATATTCAAGGATGGAAAACCACGAATCCTAAAAGAGATCTATTCCAAGCCTGCTGAAGCTATATGATTCCCGTATACTTGATGCCTAAAATGACTTTACTTGAGTTAATCTGCTAACCGTATCTTCACTTTACATTTTAAATACTTTCCNTCTATTCCAAGCCTGCTGAAGCCGTATGATTCCTGTCTGCTTGTTAAATGAAAAATCAAAAAACGACTTTCCATGAGTTAATCTGATATACCTTTCATCACTCTACATTTTAAATACTTTCATGTGTATAGTAGATATACAAATGATATCTAATAAACAACAGAAACTAGTATTTGAAAAAGGCAAGACATACTTGCACGAAGGCGAATCCCATGGACCGTTTGTGACTGACAATGTTCGTGGCGAAATCCTATGTGCAAGATGTGGTATGATTCTTGCAGACAAGGTAGAGGACTCTGGACCAGAACAACAATCGTTTTCAGCTGAAGACTACAGTAACAGCACCAGGACTGGACTTGGCTCTGCATTGTCAATTCATGACAAGGGTCTATCAACTATAATTGGAAATACGGATCGTGATGCATCTGGAAATTCCATATCTACATACATGAAGTATACATTCAACAGACTACGAACATGGGACAGTAGAAGCAAGTCAAGCTCTGCTGAAAGAAACCTGNCAATTCATGACAAGGGCTTGTCAACTATAATTGGAAATACAGATCGAGATGCATCTGGGAATTCCATATCGACATACATGAAGTATACCTTCAACAGATTACGAACTTGGGATAGTAGAAGCAAGTCAAGCTCTGCTGAGAGAAACCTGCGCTCTGCATTTGTCATCATGGGTGCAATCCAGTCAAAGCTTGATGTCTCTGATGCAATAGTTGAACGTGCAGCATATTTGTATAGAAAAGCACTGGCCAAAAATATAATTCGAGGAAGGACAATTTCTGGCATGATACTTTCAGCATTGTATGTTGCATGCAGAGAGTCAGGTGTACCACGAACTCTACAGGATGTATCGGATGCAGGAAATATATCATTCAAGAACCTCTCTAGACACTATCGAGTATTTGTAAAGGCACTAGAGTTACAGGTAGACTCGTTGAACCCATCTGAACTAGTGTCCAAGATTGGTACTTCTGTAGGCCTCAGTGAAAAAGCACAAAGAGATGCGCTTGGTATAGTTGAGACGGCCAAGAAAAAAGGCATCGCAGATGGGAAAAACCCAATATCTCTTGCAGCCGCCGCATTATTTATGGCTGGANGCACAAAGAGATGCGCTTGGTATAGTTGAGATGGCCAAGACAAAAGGACTTGCAGATGGGAAAAACCCAGTGTCTCTTGCAGCCACTGCATTATTTATGGCTGGTGTGATAAATGGTGAGAGTGCTACGCAGGACAAGATTGCCAAGGCATCAGGTATTAGCACCGTGACAATACGTAATGTCACAAAGGTCTTCAAAAAGAAGATGGATTTGGAAACAAAATGAGTACCAAGATAATACGGGCAGATGAGCACTATGGCAACAAGACTGACTGGCTTACAACATACCACCATTTCTCGTTTGGAGAGTATCAGAATCTAGAGAAGATGAACTTTGGACCACTGCGAGTATTCAACGACGATGAAATACAACCTGGCACTGGATTTGATTTTCATCCTCACAGAGACATGGAGATCATAACCTATGTCATTGATGGCGAACTAGAACACAAAGATAACCAAGGAAATCAAGGCGTGATATATTCAGGAGAGGTTCAGAGGATGACTGCAGGTTCTGGAATAATGCATGCCGAGTCAAACCATTCCAAAGAAAAACCATTACGACTATTGCAAATGTGGGTATTTGCAAATAAGAAGGGTCTTGCGCCGTCTTGGGAACAAAAAAAGTTTACAAAAAAAGAAAGGACAAACAAACTCGTACCAGTAGTTGTATCTGAAAACAATCCCAATCCTGATGCACTACACATACACCAAGATGCCTCGTTTTACTTGTCAACATTGACTGCACATGGTCAAGTAGAACACAAATTAGAGCCTGGAAGAAAGTCATACTTGTTTGTAATAGATGGCAAAATTAAACTAGGAAATGACACCATGCAGACAAGGGATGCTGCAATGATATCTAAAGAAAACAATCTGGTAATTCGGGCAGAGGTTCCAACAGAACTGATACTAGTTGACCTGCCAGAACAGTATGCAGTCAACAAATAATCCTCAATTTTTTCACACTCGACATTAGACATAAAGAACCATGATTCTCTTATTGTTTTAGATGCACTCTAAAAAGACGGATGTCTTTGGTACCATGACATCAAAGATTGAGAGCGAATTTCCTCAATGTTCTAGAATACATGCTGACTGGGAGTTTGTTCTCACTGACAAAAAGACCGGTGAGGTAAAAAACAACAAGAAATTTCGAATATTGGCAATACTAAATGATGCTGAAAAGTATCAACATGTTGGAGTGATAATACCGGACCTGAGTAATGAGTATGTACAGCTTCCTGATTTAGTGGAAAAATTCTTGTCCGATCTAAAAAAAACAGCAGATGCAAATATGGTGGATGTCATGGGCGATAAAAAATCGCTTGATATGTCTGGATTCAAATTCACAGGAAATGTCTACCTGTACACTGACAAGTTGCTTGTATCAGAAGATGTTATACAAAAACACTTTGCAAAAAGCAACATGCATCTACAGTCGCGTGTGGAAAAGAAGAACCTGTCTTTGTAAGTGCATGATTTTGTGAAATCGCGAAACAAGAATCATGGTAAACTGTTACTTATGCTGAACATCAATAACGACTAAATATTGATGACAAAAATCAATTTCATGGAAGTCATACCAACAGGACGTCTTGAACTCTTGTCCGAGATGGAAGAAAAATACGAAAAAAAAGACAAGGAATACTTTGTTGGACTGTTAAATGATCAAGATTTTGTTATACGATGCAGAGCAGTCTGCATTCTTGTGGATATGGGTGGAGAAGATGTTGTTCCACATGTTGCAGGTGTTCTAAAAAATGATTCCAACGAATTGGTAAGACATGAGGCAGCCTTTTCTTTGGGACAGATGTGCCTGCGNTTCTAAAAAATGATTCCAACGAATTGGTAAGACACGAGGCAGCCTTCTCTTTGGGACAGATGTGCCTACGAAGCGGCATAAAACCACTAGAAGATGCNATAAAACCATTAGAAGATGCAACACGAAATGATCCTAGTCTATTTGTAAGACACGAGGCAGCCGTTGCACTTGGAGTGATTGGGTCTCAGGATGCAAAGGAAACACTACAAAAAGCCCTTGAAGACTCGAGTGAGCAAGTAAGAGACTCTGCAGTAGTGGCTCTTTCTAACCTGAAATTCATGGAAAGCCTCAGTAAGAATGAAAAATTTGCCAAGATGACTGGCGGCTAGATTGGCGTAACAATAGTTCCTTCTGGTGTTGACTTGAAATCATAAATTGCATCAATGTTTGAATTCTCAAATATTTCCGAATCATGAGTGATTATGATGAACTGGGATATTGCATCAATGTTTGATTCAAATGCCTGGGACAGTACACTCACAAGGGATTTTCTTCGCTCTTGGTCCAAGTGAGTAGTTGGCTCGTCAAGAATTATGAAATTCAAGTTTGATGTTCCCATTAAATGAGCCATTCCAAGACGCAGTGCAAGTGCCACGCTGACTTTTTCTCCGCCGCTCAACGATTCCAGATCAAGCTCTAGATTTCCAGCATGGCATGTTATTCCAATATCTCTTGATTTTTCACTCAGTGCAATTCTTTGAATCTTTACATTAAATGTTGAAAGATATTCTGAAGCCTTTTGTGATATCATATTGAGTGCCCAGGAGCGAAGGCTAGTAGCAACAGGGCCATCTCTGTTGTAAATTTGACTTCGTATTGTTTCAAGGCTTGTGACATACTGTTTTACTTCATGTAATTCTAATAATATTTTAGAGATTTTCTCATGATCATCTTGGTGTATCTTTAATTTTGTATTTACTGCAACAATGTTTTGGTCCAACGTGCTGAGAACTTTTCTTTGTTGTTCCAGTCTTGATTTCAAATCCCTGAAATTGTTGATGTTAAAATCTCGAGTCTCATCTACCAGCTTTGATATTGATTCTATTACGTCTGTTGAATACTCGTCAATTGCATACTGCATGAGGTTAGCAGAGCTTATCTCATGAGGTAATTCTCTTGTATTTACCTGTAATTTTGATATCTCCTCTTGAAGTTTGTCCAAATCCTCTTGGTTTTTGATGTTATTCGAAGACAGGATTCCTTCGGCTTTTATGACTTGTTGCAGTTTCAAGTCAAGTTCTCTTTTCTTACTCTGAATTGTGGTATTTTCCTTTGTGAAAAATTCTGTCTTCTTTTTTAGTGTCTCTAGTTCAGACGTGATGTATTTTTCATCAAACAATGGATTTAGCTTCTCTACACTAGAGTCACAGACTGGACATTTACCATCTACAAGATGTAATCTGTTCGCAATGTCTTGTTGGCTTTTTATTGTAGCTATCTTCTCGCCAACTTGTTTTAGTTCTGTATTTATCTTGTCAATGTCTAATTGTGCCTGTTTTGCCTCTGATTCTGTTTGTAACTTGAATGATGCAATTGACAAGCTGTTTGAGCATNGTGCCTGTTTTGCATCTGATTCTACTTGTAACTTGAATGACGCAATTGACAAGCTGTTTGAACACTCGGCAAGTTTTTTCTCTTTTTCTACAAGGTCTCGTTTCATCTTGACGATAGAATCTCGTATGTATTTGAGAAGGTCTTCTTTCTTGTTCTCTATCTCTTTGATCTTTAGTTCTTTTGGTATCTCCGTTTCAATGGTTTGTTCTAACCTGGCAAATTCTTGCTCTTGTAATATCTTGTCTTCTTCCAGTTTCTTCTTCTGTGGTTCAAGTGATACAATCTCTTTTAGCAATGTGTCGACTCGATTTTGTAAAATATCGATATTGGTGTCATCATAATTTAGTTTGGTCCTGACTGTATCTCTAAAACTGTCTATTGTTTTTTTCATGGATTCGTATGCAATGTCAAGTTTATCTATGCCGATTATTGCGTTGATCAGTTCTTTGAATTTTCTAGGGTCTGCCTCAATTATTGCCTGAAGTTCCCCTTGCTGTACAATTGACGCAACCTTGAGCTTCTCAAAATCTAGTCCAATTAGGGATTCTATTGTTTTTGTCATGGATTCTCCAAATTGCTTTCGTTCCCCTGCTGCCAGTGGTNCAATTAGGGATTCTATTGTTTTTGTCATGGATTCTCCAAACTGCTTTCGTTCTCCTGCTGCGAGCGGGACTAGTTGTCCATTGACCTTTTCCTGAAGAATGGCGCCTACTGTTCCCTTGGAATCTATCTTGCGTACTGCCTCAAACTGCCTATTTCCTATGGAAAACTCTACCTTGGCATATGCCTGGTTATTTCCTCGTCGCAAGAGTCCCTTTGTTGATTTTCTTAGGTGTTCTCCAAACAATGAAAATGTTATTGCATCGATGATGCTTGATTTTCCAGCACCATTTTGTCCGACAAATACTGTTACACCTCTGTCAAATGTCAGTTTTGTATTTTTATGCGACAGGAAGTTTTCCAGCTCAACTGATTGTAGCATTTTTCACTCCTTTTTTGAATCTCTCAAAATTGTCAATTATTGCCTGGCTTGCCTCGTCTGTGTTGCCTTTGGATAATAACGGCAAGAGTTCGTTTATTGCAAAATTTGCCATGTCTGTAGAACCAAGAATCTCTGTTGCAATTCGGTGCATCTCGTCTTCGATCTTCAATGGCTTGTTGACAAATACAGAACCGTTCTGTTCTTTTGAAACATGTCTCCAAAAGCAACGTAATGTCAGATCAGATAATTTGGAAATTTGGGCTTGCACCAATCCAGGTTCGTAACCTTCTCCTGTAATCTTTAGTTCTACTATGGGTTTTCTTGCAAGTGATTTTATCTTGTCTGCAATTATATCTACTTCGCTTGAGATATTCTCAATGGATGTCTTGATGGAAAACTGTGGTCTTGTGTCAAGCTTTATCCATGTTGGAGATGGTTCTGGTCTTGAAATGTCTACTTGGTAAAATCCCTTTTGTGTTTCTTTTATCCCCTCACTTGATGTCAGTTCAATGGATCCAGGATATACTAACGGGCCTCCAAGATGGGAGAATCGCTTCAAATCTTGGTCATGAAGATGGCCCATTGCATAGTATGTGAAATTCTTTGGAAGGTCCGTAGAATTTAGCTCTGCTGCAAACTTGTTGATCTCTGTAATTCCTTGGTGTAATACAAGTATCTTGTNGATGGCCCATTGCATAGTATGTGAAATTCTTTGGAAGGTCTGTAGAATTCAATTCTGCTGCAAACTTGTTGATCTCTGCAATTCCCTGATGTAATACAAGTATCTTGTGTCCTTGGTGTTTTTTGGCCTCGGCATCCACTTGGGCAAAGTCATTTTCAAACGATTCAATCTCTGACTTTCTGCGCTTGTCAAACCCTGCAATTAATACATCCTTGTAAACAAATGGCTTGCCGTTTCCGATGTATTTTGAGAACTCTAGGTTGTGGTATACCCAAGGTACTGGCGTTGCCCTGATTCTGCTGATGTCGTGGTCTCCAAGTATGAAAAAAGAGTCGATANTGTATTTTGAAAACTCTAGGTTGTGGTATACCCAAGGGACCGGCGTTGCTCTGATCCTACTGATGTCATGGTCTCCTAAAATGAAAAAAGAGTCGATGTTGCTTTTTTTCAAGCGCTTCAAGGCGTTTGCTAGTACGACAATTGCCTTCCCACTTGGATTTGGCACANCGAGATGTCAATTGCTTCGTCAAATGCCTGGTATACATCATTTTCACGCTCTTCTGAATGGTATTGCACAAAACCAAGATGTGTATCTGAAATATGTGAAAAGATCATCTCAATCTAATAACAGGTCTTTTTGAATCATTGATTTTGTAGATTCGCTTGCAACTTGCTTGAACTTGTCAGTCTGGTTCCATTCTGATACTGCATTAAGGTCAGAACCTGATTTCTTGCTCTTGACTTCGTCAACATGCACTATTGATGGCAAGTTTACCCACTGTCCAATCAAGACTGCATCACCAATGTTCAAAGATGAAAGTTGTGATAGCAGGTCCTTGCTTAGTGATTCTGCAGCAGATGCAATCTGCTGTTGATCATCATCTTGTACTATCTTCATTATTGCAAGTGAGCCCATTTGGCTTAGTACATTTGGATCAATGTTTCTTGGTCTCTGTGATACTACGCCAAGACCGATTCCAAACTTTCGACCTTCCCGTGCTACCTTTGATGCCCAGTATTTTGTATCAGTATGTTCTCCTTTTGGAATGAATACATGTGCTTCTTCTATTATGACAAATATTGGTGCAAGAAACTTGTTGCTTCTTTTGTTTGAGGATTTACCTTTTCTTTCCCAGACTGCATCTTTTCTATGTTGTAATAATTCTTGCAAATAATATGATAGTCCTGCATTTGCCTGTCTCTCGCTAAGCTCTGATATGTTCAGTACGTTGACTCTACCTTCCTTGATAAGGTCTACTGGATCTCCGCAATCTGGGTCTAGTATGTCTGAGAACCTATGTTTTGCGTCATCTATCTTGTCTAACACTCTGCTTGCACTATCTGCATACCCCTTGGTGGTGTNCCTGCATTTGCCTGTCTCTCACTAAGCTCTGATATGTTCAAAACGTTAACCCTTCCTTCCTTGATGAGGTCTACTGGGTCTCCGCAATCTGGGTCTAGTATGTCTGAGAACCTATGTTTTGCATCATCTATCTTGTCTAAAACTCTGCTTGCACTATCTGCATAACCCTTGGTGGTACGTCCAAATGATGCCGTGCTTTCCTCTAGGGCCTGCCAGAAATCTTTTGCCTGTTTTACAGACTCTGTAAATGATTCACGCAGTGCTCTTTGTTGCTTGTCTGCATTTTCTCGCNCTTCTAGGGCCTGCCAGAAATCTTTTGCCTGTTTTACAGATTCTGTAAATGATTCCCGCAATGCTCTTTGCTGCTTGTCCGCATTTTCTCTAAGTTCTATTACTTCGGCTAGCTTGTCTGCAGGTAATAATCTGGGATTTATCTTTGCCAACATGTAGTTCATTTTTGGAACGTCAAGATTTTCGTAATCATTGTGATAGTCAAAAATGATTAAGGTGCCGTTCAGTGATGCAACATGTCTTGCAATCAATGATACCAGGTTGCTTTTTCCCATGCCTGTCATTGCAAGTATGGCCAAGTGTCGTGATACTATCTTGTTGATGTTTATCTTGGCCTCTATAGTTGAATTTCTCAAGAGCGAGCCGATTCTTACCCATTCTTCTGTCATAGGGCCAAATATTACGCCAAGATCTTTTTGTGTTGCTTCTATGATTGAAGTTCCTGGCAGGGGAGGTACTGCAGGTAAAATCATCTGGCCTTTTTGCAATTTATCCAAGAAACCAAGTATTCCAATCTTTACCTTGTAATTTTTATCGCGTGAATTGATATCTGCAACTTCTTTGCTTTCTACTGCCTCATCAAAATTTCTGACATCTGTTAATGCTTCACTTGAGATGATTGACTTTTCAACAAGGCCTAAAATCTGTCCATCTTGAGAATCAATTATCACATATTCACCAACTGAGAGTGGCTTTGATGACTGTGCTGTAACATCAGTAGGTCTTGATTCTCCAATTACTACACCAATAGTCAACTCAATACCTCTCTTGAACCAATCTCGTTTCCTAGTCCATATAGACTAACAAGTCTTGCAAGATCTGAATTGGATATTTTACAGTTTTCGTGTGCAAGCTTTAATGAATATGGATATCCACCTACACTGTTCTTTGTTATCATGTCAAGAAGTGATTTTATTTCGTCCTCGGTGTGACCTGATCCTAGTAACTCTATTTTGATTAATGGCGTCGAGTCTCTTAGTCTTGCATAAACATATGATACAACTTTACCAGGTCCAAGACTGTTATCGACAAATATTTTGCTAAATCCTGGCGTCTTGACTGCGTGGTTGTAATAGAATATGTCTCCTGCCATGGAGCCAAATTTTTCAAATTGTTTTCTAGCTGATGATGTCTTTGATATGAAAATTACATTGTTTCTTTTCTTAATTGCAGTTGTAATCGAACTTCCAAGTGATGTCTGCCTTGTAAGAAACTGTGAATAAAGAGAGCCATCTAGTATCACCAAGTCTGCCTTGTCAACTGAATTAACACATGCATCAACTTCCATCTTGCTAGCCTGTGTCTCAAGTTCTGGTGATGGCTGGCCTAGCCCTTGGTTATGGCTCTCAGTTATTATCTGACCGTCTGATTTTATGGATACTCCGGTTACTACCCATAGTTCCAGGCCCTGAAACTTGGTACTGTTGTAACTACTATCTATTCCTGCTATGTCTGCGTCTTTTTTCTGAGAGCTATATTCTGACCAGTTTTCCCTGGCCGTCTTGATTATTTGATCGAATTTCTCGCCCTTGAAGATGGACCTTGCCTCATCGCGTTTCTTTATTGCATCACGATAAACCGTATTGAGCATAAAACACCTTTGCCTGCACAGATAAAATGTTTCTCGTTTGAAATATGTTTATCCTACAGTTGATGCAAAATCAACACCCGTCTAACTAATTAATAGAGACTCCGAATAATACTATATGTTCGAGAATGAAAGGACATGGAACAGGTTCGTAGAAAACAATTCAACTGATGACTTTCATAAAAAATTTGATTCTGCAGTATCTCAAGTACAAAAAGACTTTGGAAAAAACTATCCATTAATCATTGGCGGAAAAGAGATCTTTTCTAATGATAACTTTCAAGTCAAATCCCCTGCTGACAAAAATTTGATACTAGGGAATTTTCCTACTGCTACCAAAGAAAATACACTACATGCAATTGAGGCTGCCAAGGACTCATTTTACAAATGGTCTCTCACACCGTACCAAAAAAGGGTGCAGATATTCAGAGAGGTCGCAGATGTCTTTTCACATGATAAATTCAGCTTGGCTGCAATTCTTTGTTTTGAAAATGGAAAGAACAGATTAGAAGCCATGGGAGACCTGGACGAGTCAATTGACTTTATGAGGTTTTATGCTGAGCAACTTGAGGTAAATGAGGGATTCTCAAAGGAGACCAAAAGTGCATCTCGCAACGAGAGAACAGCAAGTGTTCTAAAACCATATGGCGTATGGGGAATAATCTCTCCGTTCAACTTTCCATCTGCAATTGCAATAGGGATGACCTCTGGTGCATTGATTACAGGAAATACCGTAGTCCTAAAACCGTCAAGTGATGCGCCTATATCTGCATTCAAGTTTGCTGAAGCAATCTATCACAAGCTACCACCAGCTGCAATAAACTTTGTAACAGGTGCAGGTAGTATCGTTGGAAAAACAATACTTGAAAGTACTCTGGTTGACGGTATTGCATTTACAGGCTCAAAAGAAGTTGGAATGACTGGATATTCTGAATTTGAAACAAAGAGACCTAGACCATTTATATCAGAAATGGGAGGTAAAAACCCGGCAATAATTGCTGCATCATCTGATATAGAAAAAGCAACAGATGGCGTGTTACGTGCAGCATTTGGTTACAGCGGACAAAAATGTAGTGCCTGTTCACGTGTTTATGTACAAAAATCAATTGCGCCCAAGTTTTTGGAAAGACTTGTTGCAAAGACTAGCGCACTAAAAATTGGCAAGCCCTGGGAGAAAGATGCCTACATTGGACCAGTCATAAATGAATCCGCTGTAAAAAAATTCCAAAAAGCATCTGACTTGGCAAAAAAAGATGGCACTATACTATGTGGAGGTTCTGTTGTATCTGATGAATCTCATAAAGATGGAAACTTTGTTGTACCAACAATTGTGACAAATCTTCCAAAAGATCATGAATTGATACGAGAAGAGCTGTTTTTGCCATTTCTCTGCGTTGAAGAGTTTGAAAATTTTGATGAAGCACTTGCCATGGCAAACAAGAGCAATTATGGTCTTACCGCAGGAGTTTTCAGTCAGGACAAAAATGAGATAGAAACGTTTTTTGAAAAAATAGAAGCCGGAGTAACTTATGCAAATAGGGCAGCTAGCGCAACTACTGGTGCAATGGTTGGAGCACAGCCGTTTGTGGGCTGGAAGGATTCTGGAATCTCTGGAAAAGGTGCAGGAGGGGAATACTATCTTTTACAATTCTTGCGAGAGCAGACTCAGACTCGATGTGCGTGAATAAAGGAACTTCCAAGAAGCAATATGTTGCGTTTTCTCTCCTTTAGTCTTCTTATTGAATATGGGAGCCAGTTGGTGCCGTATGGGATATACTCTGAAACCTCAAATCCACTTTTTACCAAAATAGGTTTTAGTTCATCACGTATTCCCTTTAACATCTGAAACTCGAATTTTTTTTCATGTTTTTTTGACAGTTCCATTGCAAGATCAATTAGTTTGGAATCATGTGTTGCTATTGCAAACTCGTTTCCCTGCTCAAATAACACATTCATTAATTTTTTATAATTTTCATCTACTTCGTGTCTTGTCCTGTATGCATTCTTTGAATTCTCGTGGTATGCTCCCTTGACAAGACGAATCTTGGAGCCATTTTTTAAAAGCATGGCAAGATCATTTCCAGTGCGTTTGAGGTTTGCCTGTACAACTACGCCAAGTCTTTCGTATTTTTCGAATAGATTTTGATAAATCTTGAACGTGTCATCAGTATACTCTGATGACTCCATGTCTATCCAAACAAATGACTGGAACTGGAGCGCTTTTTCTATTATGGTATCAAGGTTCGAAAGACACTCTTTTGTGCTGATGGCTAGTCCAACCTGGGTTGGTTTTATGGACAGTCCGCCAGTTATCTTTGATCTTCGCAAGTTTGAGACAAGCGTGAGATAGTCCTCTACTGTCTGGGTTACCTGGGCCTTTGATGACATGTGCTCACCCAACTTGTTGAGTATGGCATTCATGCCGTTTGCATTTGCGTTTCGTGCTGACTTGAGTGCCTCCTCCATTGTATCTCCTGCTATCCACTGTTTTGCTACCTTGAAGAGAACTTTCTCAATCAGTGTAGACTCTTGTTTTTCCAATTTTCTAGACTCCATTAGTATTAAGGTCGCTTTAGATAATTCAATATTTTGTTAAACCTGATAACAGATTTAACAAGGATGAATCTTAGAAATTTTAATTGAAACGAGTAGGACTACTTGGATGTGGCGCAATAGGATCCGAGATTGCATCTGCGATAGATTCTGGAAAAATTTCTGCCAAGCTTACCCATATCTATGATTTCTCTAAAGAAAATTCTGAAAAACTTGCTGGCAAGTTACAAAATAAACCTGTCATAACAGAAAATGTAGGCCTTCTTGCAGCAGCTCCCGTTGATATGATAATAGAGGCGGCATCCCAAGATGCAGTACGTGATGATATTCTAAGCATACTACAAAACAGAAAAGATGTCATGATAATGAGTGTAGGTGCATTGCTTGATGAAACCATATTTGATATAGTCATGGATGGCTGCAAGGATTTTAACAAGCGAGTCTATCTCCCGTCTGGTGCAATCATAGGTCTTGATGGAATTAGGGCAGTACAAGATGAGCTGGATACTGTAACACTTGTGACAACAAAAAATCCAAAAGCATTGAAGGGCGCCAAGTTTTTTGAGACATCAACTACTGACCCTGATAAAATAGCACAATCTACTACCATCTATGAAGGAAGTGCACAAGAGGCAGTGAGGTTGTTTCCTGCAAATATCAACGTTGCAGCATTACTCAGTCTTGCAGGAATTGGAAGTGAAAAGACCAGAGTGAAGATTGTTGCAGACCCGCATACTGACAAGAACACTCATGAAATCCAGGCTGAAGGAAAGTTTGGCAAATTCTCAATAAAAGTGGAAAATGTANTGACAACAAAAAATCCAAAAGCATTGAAGGGCGCCAAGTTCTTTGAGACCTCAACTATTGATCCTGGTAAAATCATACAATCTACAACAATCTATGAAGGAAGTGCACAAGAGGCAGTGAGATTATTTCCTGCAAACATCAATGTTGCAGCGTTACTCAGCCTTGCAGGAATTGGAAGTGAAAAGACTAGGGTGAAGATTGTTGCAGACCCGCATACTGAC
>NZ_RCMC01000239.1 GCF_011319475.1 Candidatus Nitrosotalea sp. FS | reverse complement strand
TCTACATTTAGAATAATTCCATCAACACCATCACTTGGTTCCCACATTCGTGTGGTTGGCCAAAGTTTTTCAACACAGGCAAATCTTGATCTGTATCTAGGTAGTGACAAAATAGGTTCATTTTCATCAAATAGTAAAGGAAACTTTGTAACAACCGTACTTCTTCCAGAATCAGAACAATCAGGAAGCGTCAACTTTGTTATAAAGGACCAACAAGGTAACCAAAAATCATTTTCTACAAACATAAACCCACAGCAAAAAGGTCACGGCCAAGTCTCAGACATTCCTCTAACATTGAATGTGGACCCCATCTCTCACAGAGGAGAGACAGAGGCAATTTCTGGCACAGATACTCCTGGTAACACCATAACCATAACACTTCTTGATTCAAAAGGAAATCCAATAACTACTAGTACCGTACAATCAGATAAAGACGGCAAGTATTCAAAGACAGATACCATCCCAGTTGACAGAGAGTTTGGCAAGTATTCAATCACAGTTTCAGATGGAAAGACACAGGTAACCAAACAATACAGTGTTGTTACAGTTCACAATATCTCAGTAGCACCTGTTGCAAAGCAATATGAGACTGGGCAGACAGTTGTCATAAATGGTACTGCGATATCAAATGCACCTGTACATTTTGTCATCATGGACCCTACCAATCATCCAATTTATTCACAGGATGCAAACGTGACTTCTAGTGGAACAGTTACAGCATCATACAAATTAGATGATTCAGCCATTAAAGGAACCTACACAGTAGATGTAACACAAGGTAGTGACTCCATCGTTGCTTTCTTTGGAGTTGGTCAAGCTGTAACACAACCAATAACAGCAACATTAGACAAGGTCAGTTACCAAAATACAGACAAGCCAGTTGTTACCATTACAGGTCCTCCATCTTCGACTATCAACTTTATCATAGTGGATCCATCAGACAAACAAAAATTTGCAGACATTGTCAGTTTGGGATCAGATGGACTTGCAACATATTCCTTTAACTTGACATCGTATACACCAGGAATTTACTCTGCTGTAGTATCTCATGCAGAAGAGAAAGTAGAGAAGACATTTGCAGTTGGACTTTCAACAACAGGCACTGGATTAATCAAACTAAGTACTGTAAAGGATTCGTACTTGCCTGGAGATAACATCATAATCATTGGAACTGCAAATTCAAACAGCCTTCTCCAGCTTTCCTTGACTGACCCCAATGGACAACTAATCAAGACAATGCAAACATTCTCAGATAAAACAGGCCACTTTTCTTCATTTGATTTCAGCATCCCACCTGTTGCAACTCCAGGAACATGGAAACTTGATGCCACTAGTGGAATCAACCACACACCAGTGCAATTAGCTGTAAAATCATCCAAACAAGCAATTACTGTTCACTTGGATAGACTATCTGGCACATACACAAGAGGAGACATTGTAGCAATATCTGGAACCGATGCAGGCATTACTGCAANGGAAACTTGATGCCACTAGTGGAATCAACCACACACCAGTACAATTAACTGTAAAATCATCTAAACAAGCAATTACAGTTAACTTGGATAGACCATCTGGCACATACACAAGAGGCGACATTGTAGCAATATCTGGATCTGACGCAGGTATTACTGCATCAGTGAAGATCACCATAAACAGCAACAGCACTGTTGTTGACACACTACCAACATCAGCAACAAACAGAGGTGACTACCAAACAGATTGGCAGGTTCCACGTAACATCAATCCTGGAATATACACAGTTGAAGCATCTTCTATCACAGGCAAAGCTATAATCAGCATAACAATTCAATAAAGAACCAATTAGTAATATTTTTTATATCCACCACTTGAGAACGATTTGTGAATCTAAAGGACAAGATAGCTGACATACCGAACTTTCCTAAAAAAGGAATTTTGTTCAGAGATATCAGTCCGCTCTTAAGGGATCCAGCAGCGTTATCCCTTGTACTAGATGAGTTGTCCAAGATAATACATCCAAATGATGTAGACGTTTTTGCAGGAATAGAATCAAGAGGCTTTCCTCTTGCTTGTGCACTAGCCATCAAATACAACAAAGGAATGATAATGATTAGAAAAGAAGGAAAATTACCAGGCAAGACTCACAAAGTATCATACAGCATCGAATACGGAAATGCAACAATGGAGATCCAGGCCGATGCAATAAAGAAAAACCAAAAAGTGTACATTTGTGATGATTTGCTTGCAACAGGCGGCACAGCAAAGGCTGCTGCAAAACTAGTTGAAAAGATAGGTGGCAAAGTATCAGGTTTTGCATTCATAATAGAATTGACTGATCTAAAAGGATCAAAGGTAATTAAAGATTACAAACACAACTCATTGGTGAAATATTGACAGAGCAAGCAGAGATTGGCATTTTCGGCGGAACAGGAATTTATGATTCAGGGTTACTCACAGAAAGCAAAGAGATCACAATAGATACACCATTTGGAAAAACATCAGATACCATAACAGTTGGAACTTACAAGGGAAGAAGAGTTGCATTCATGCCAAGACATGGCAAGAAGCATACAATCTCACCACACTTGATAAACTTTAGAGCAAATATTTGGGCATTCAAAGAAATGGGAATTAAAAGAATCATTGCACCATCAGCAGTTGGAAGTCTAAAAGAGGAACTAAAACCAGGAGATGTTGTACTGCCATCTCAATTCATAGATTTTACAAAATCAAGAAAGTACACTCTGTATGAAGATGGCAAAGTCATTCACATATCAGTTGCGGATCCATTTTGTCCTGAGCTACAAAACGTTGTCTCAGATGTAGCAAAGAAGATGAATTTACACATACACAAAGATGCAACATACATTTGCATAGAGGGACCAAGATTTTCAACAAGGGCAGAGTCAAAGTTTTACAAAAATGTCATAGGTGCAGACATCATAGGAATGACACTAGTTCCAGAATGTCAGCTTGCAAGAGAGGCTCAGATGTGTTATGTATCAATTTCAACAGTAACTGATTACGATGTATGGGCAGACAAGCCTGTCACTGCAAAAGAAGTACTAGAAACCTTGTCTAAAAATGTAGGAACAACAAAGAACATACTTTCATTGCTTTTTGATTCTATACCACAACAACGCGGTTGCTTGTGCCACAAGGCATTTGAAGAAGCCCAGTTCTAGCCGTCTGCAAAAGATTCTTTTTTGAGTCCTTCTGGAAGTGTAATATCACCACGAACAAGCCTTTGCTGCAGTTCGTTTATCACTTCATTTACATCATAGCCAAGTTTTACAAGACTCTTCTCTACAGTCTTTGAGATCTTGGCACCAATGTTGTGTCCGCCAATCCTACCAAACGCTATTGCTTGGAACTTGAAGGGATGTCCATCAATAGTAAAAGTACCAGTAATCTTGGCAGCTATTTGACTACCACGAACATTATTGATATGAACTTGAATGTCCATTAAGATTTAGATCTCTACTGCTTTGTTAATTGAAGTTTCGATGAGAAAGTTCCAGTGTTTATCATCATCAATCTTAAAGTCCTTTACCTTTAGTTTTATTACTTTTTCATCAACACATTCATGTTGGATTTCATCATTTTGTTTGACCTTGACTAGCTTCCACTTGTCCTTGTGTTTTTTAAGATTGCATAAAAGTACAGCCCATTTTTGATCAGCAGATATTTTTGGCATTCCCACATAGTCTACAATACTTTCTATTCCAAGTTGCTTTTCTTCACAGAAGATTTTTTTGCACTTGACACATCTCCATGTATCAACTGAACCTATTGTTCTTCTTTCATAATTCAGATTTGTGACTCCAAAGTACACTATTTCATGATTACAAGAAGACTCTTCATCTGCAGACATGTTTCCTCCTCCATTATTGGTTATATTTAGTTCTTGCATCATCATACGGTTTTTCTAAAATAATTGAGATGTTGTCTACCAAAAGATTCTTCTTAAATGGAATATTTTCCCTTTCACACATTCTCCTATACATATTGACAACAGCAAATCTTGGATGCATTGATTCAAACTCTGTCTTTGTAATATCAATAAAGCCTCCATTTTGGATAAGGCTTGTTGCCACTTGATTTGCCTCTTCTTCAGATATGTTTAGATTTTTTGCTATATCAGATGCAGACATTTTGCCTGTTTTTACAACCAAGACATATACTTTGGATTGTATTTTGGACAACCTAAGTTCTGAGACAATATTTTCTTCAACAGTATCAATATTGACACTCACAAATATTGAGACTCGCAATGCCATAAATAAACATGCCAAAAGTATAGTTGAAATTAAATATGGAACATGGTCAATCTTCTCATGAGATTAATCATAGGGTTAACTGGAAGTTCAGGAATAATATACGGCGTCAGAATGTTAGAGGTTCTCAGACAATGCAAGGTCGATGTACATTTGATAATGACAGAATGGGCAAAGAAATGTCTTGTACTAGAAACTGATTATGATTTGAAATATGTAAAATCATTGGTAGAGCATTATTCAGATGATTCCAATATGGCTGCAAGTGTTTCAAGTGGAACACACAAGACAGATGGCATGATAGTAATTCCTTGTACAATGAAGACACTTTCAAGCATTGCAAATGGATATGAAGAAACACTGGTGGCAAGAGCTGCCGGAGTTACCATGAAAGAGTCCCGTAAATTGGTTCTAGTTCCAAGAGAGACACCACTCACCAGCATACATCTTGAGAACATGCTCAAGCTTTCAAGAATCGGTGTTGTCATATTGCCTGCCATGCCAGGTTTTTACAACAGACCAAAAATTATCGATGATGTAGTAGATCACGTGGTAGGAAAATGCCTGGATCAGTTCGGAGTTGAGCACAATTTGTTCAAAAGATGGGAAACCACCTAAAGATTCAGAGTTACTGCAATTTTATCACATAATTATAAAACATGCGCATGTTTTATTTTGGAAAATTCTACGAGTGTTTATATTTGGAGCATAGTTAAATCATACAGAATATCTTTGGCAAGCTACAAAAGCAGATACTCTAATGACAAATCATTTGATTTCATAATTCCCTTAATGGTCTTGCTGTTTTTGGGAGTAGTGTACATGCTTTCACTTAGATCGTCACAAGGGTATGTCAGTTTCATACTGATAGGGGTAGCTGCTGTATTCATGATCTACTGGGTAAGAGTACTGAAAAAAATGACGGTAGAAAATAGCACTCCACAGTATACACCAAAGGAAGCAGACACAAAGAACTGGGTTTACGACCTCATCAAGGGCGAAAAGGAAATAATATTCGTAGCAGAGGTACCAGGTCCAGAAGACCAAGTAACTGTGAGACTAATTGACGGAATCTTGTACGTGCGAGGCTCGGCACATTTCTCAAAAGAGATTCCGATTGAAACAACACCAGACATGGGAATCCACGACTTCAAGTACAGAAACGGTGTTCTTACTTTACGAATTAAGAAATTAGAAACTCTTTGATTCTTCTAGTTTTGCTGGAAGATACTTGTCTGTAATATTAGTAAGACCATACTTTGAGAATGCCTCAAGTTCTGCTTTTCTTTTCAATTTGAGAAATACTTCGAGTTGTTTTTTCCAGTTTCCTTCCTGATATCGAGGATCTTTTTGAAGGTCATAGATTCTCTTTATGTCAGATTCAGTCATAGGAATTGTAGGAAGTTTATATTTTTCAATGTCTGTTGCCCAGACACCTAGCCACTTGGCATCTGGTACAGTCAACTCTCGCAAGTGAGCTGCATTTGCAGAACCAGATTTTATTACCATTGCAATGTGTTCTCCATACACATCACCGTCTGCCAATATGACAACAGGTAATCCCATTTCATTGTTTAATCGTCTCAAAAGATTTCTTGTTGATCGTGGGGCTTGGCCTGCAGTATCAACGATAATAGCTTTGAATTTTTTGTGAACTTTTTCTTCAACAAATCTTGTAAAAAGACCTCCCTTCTCTATTGCAATGACAAGTTCTGCACTAGTATCAACAAGTTCAGCACTACTCAAACTTGGTCCAATCAAATATCCATCAGGGTGATCAGACAGATTCATCCGCTTTCCTTCGTATCCAGGAACAGTATACTCTATTGTCAGGTCACCAAATACACTGCTTCTTTCTTCAGGAAATATGTGAAATTCTTCACGCGGGCTTGTTAGTACAGCTTCTAAATCCACTATGATGTTATCAGATTCTGGCTGGTCTTCAAAATCAATACTAAACGCCTGTGAGGAATAGTAAATGTCTCTTAATGTAGAAGACTTTCCCTCTCGTACAAGCCTGTTTACAAAGAAAGCAAGCCATGCAAGTTGTGTGTAGGAACGCAATTGCGACATGTTTCTTGAACTACGTACTGCACTTGCATTACCTAAGATGTATTGTCGTATTTTTTTATCATAGACAATATTACTTACAGATCTGCTCGGTATCACAAATTGTGGAAATTTGCCTTTGTCAAGATGATCATAAATGTTGATACCTTGTTGCTCCAACAATGACAGCAATCTTTTCTTTCTTGCCTCTGCTGTTTTTGCACTAGACTTGTTCTTCAATCTCACTTCCCATCCTTATTAGTTGGTTATAATTTGGTTCTTTTTTCTTGCCAGCAAGTTCAGTGGCAAATTGTGCAATAAGCGGTACATATTTTGAATAAAGATTTGCTCTCTTCTTTGCCATGTCTGCTGCTCCTTGTCGTGACATGTGAACTGCTAACTTTCTTGCAAGATATTGTAATGCATTCTTTAATTCTCTTTCAAGTTCAGGTCTATCTGCAACATTTTCTTTTCCTACAGTCTTGTATGGAATTCTAGTAGAGCAGATGTGTGATACCACTACAAGTGGCGGGTCTCCCTTTATTTTGTATCTGGCCCATTCAGTCTCGTTGACTATTTTGAGTACCACATCACTGCCCTCATCATACAAAAGTGGTATACGATTTGCAAAACGGTAAACCTTGAGACCATTTGGTGGAATATCTCCACCATAAGCAATACCCATCTCAACTACGAATGGAAATCCAGAATATGCTGAAGCGTTACGTTGCCATACTGCTGCAAACTCGGGATTGAAAAATTTCATAATTCCCTTTGAGAGTGGTTCTTCTCCAAGTGGAGCTAGACAACTTGGGTCGGGCGCAAGAAATTCCTCGAACTTTTGTAGTGCATCTGCTAGTTTTACCAATTCCTCGTTTGTCATGCTGCCTATTCTCTTGTCTGGCTTGAATTTGGCAAATTCACAGAATTTTTCAGCAGTGGTAGGTCCAACTCTTTGGAATCTTTTTGTCAAAAAGGTGAGAAGCGTATCTCCCTGGACAGTGCTTGCAAGCTGCTTGTAATATGGGCTATCTGGGTTTAATTCTACTGCGTGAGACTGGGATTCTCCAAAGTCCCAATATGTTATGGTCTTATTTGCGACGTCGAGATCGTCGATTCGGATCTTTTTGAGCCCTTCAAAATCAATGTTAAGAAATGACATGACTGAGATTACAGTCCGTACTGGTTTTGAGATGTCAGACCAGCGTTTCTGTGCACGCTCTAGAATTTCTTTTGGAGAAAGATTCTTCTTTAAGCTCAGTTCTTTTTTGACTTTGTCAATCATCTTGTTATCAATAGCTGGAATCTGATAATGTGTGTCTGTGATCATTCTTCTTATGGTTTCAACATCGATACCATGTGGATGAGGTTTGATTACAGTTGGAGGACGTGGCATGTCTTTTACAATTCTTGCATAATGGAATTTTTCACCGCTTGGATCTTCAAATGTTATTGATGCATATGGTGTGATAAGAGAAGTTTGGTAAACATAATCCCTAATTTTTGATCCTGCCTTGGAATAATCACCCTCAAGTACAATACTTACTGCAAGTCCCGTTTTTGATCCTTCTTTTGTAGTGTGTTTTTGTATAACTGGTTTGTTTTTCTGAATGTCAAGCAACATTACAAACTCATCAAGTGTTTTACCGTCAGAACAACTCTTCACAGTAACTGGTTTGTTTGTAGTGATCTGACCATACAGTATTGCCATGGTAGCACCAAGACCAAACATACCTCTTGCTTGCTTGAGACCAAACTTGGAACCATAAAGGACAGTACCAAAAGCAAGTGGAATGTGTTCTGCATCAATTCCAGGACCATTGTCTTTTACAGTCAAGATGTAGTGTTTTGGATCTGCTTGTTCAGGATCCACTGCTTTTATTGAAAGATGAATGTCAGGAAGTATTTTTTTATGGTCACATGCATCAAGTGCGTTTTCTACAAATTCTCTAACCGAAGTGTAAAGTGATCTGGTAGGATTACTAAATCCTGCAAGGTCTCTATTTCTATAAAAGAACTCACTTGGAGATATCTGGCTAAAGACTTCTTTACTCAAGTATGTTTCCCCCTTCCCAGAGTTGAAGTTTTTCTAACTTTTGTCTACGCCTTGATTCTTGTAAATCATTGTAAACTTTTCCATGAGTACTACCACTTGAAATTGAGGTTATTGCATTTACGGCAGACTTTAGNCTATTATTCTGCTCTTTATTCGTTCAATTTGTGCAGACGATTTACCAGCAAATTGTCTCAAGTCCATGACATNCTATTATTCTGCTCTTTATTCGTTCAATTTGTGCAGACGACTTGCCAGCAAATTGTCTCAAGTCCATTACATGCAATGAGGTTTCCTCTTGAACAAGACGCAAGGCGTTTTCTGCTGAGAATCCACGACCTATGGCCATCACAATTTCTTCAGCCTTAAATGGCATTATATTTTCAACGTCACCCACTCCCTTTATGACTGTCTCGCCTGTTTGGCCGTCAATGGTCAATGAAACAGAGCAGATTTTTTCTATTTTGATTTTTATTTTTCCAGATTTGCCAATTAATACTCCAACGCGATCAACTGGAATTAAGATAATTTTTTCAAAGATCATTTTGTAACCCTCTCAAATACGTCAATTGGATTGTCCACTGTTAGTCCTCTCTTAACAAAGAATCTAGTAATATTACTAATATCTCTTTCAAGAAATTCTTTTGTTTTTGGATGCCTTATATCTACCGCCGAACCAAAATCAAAAACTACCGGTCCTTCTGCTGTCTTGAAAATATTGTATTCGGAAAGGTCGGCATGGACAAGTTCTGCTTTTTGATACAGATCTGAAATGATTTGTATTGTCTTTTCATAATCAGCATAGTTTACCTCTGATTCAACTAATGTCGGAGACGGAACACCATCGGATCCTACAAATTTCATTATTAGAACATTTTTTACCACGGTTACTGGTTCTGGACATGGAATTCCAGATTTAAAAGACTTGCTCAAATTACGAAATTCTTTTTTGGCCCACAACTCTACAAGAGATCTGGTACCTCGCTTTATTCTGGTAAATCGTGGATCACCAATGAGGTAAGGATAACGTTTCTTAAAGTTAGATGTAGTTACGAGATAAATTTTTACGGCAAGGTCTAGGCCAGATGGATCAACTGCCCAATACATTTGGGACTCTTTTCCTGCACCCACTGCGCCATTTACATATGAAATAATGCCATTATTTATCATCCGTGAGAGAATCATCACGGTGGATTTATCAAATACTGCCTCAAGCACTTTGTCTTTGTCAAATACATCCTTCTCGGTTTTTCGTGCCCTTGCTTTTCCAGCAAGTCTAATGTTCATTTTTTTTGCCAATTTGTCTTGGAGCCCTAGATCAGATTCTTCAGTAGTTGAATCTTCGGATTCATCAGTGGCANCGGCAAGCCTAAGGTTCATTTTTTTTGCCAATTTGTCTTGTAGCCCGAGATCAGATTCTTCAGTTTCCGAGTCTTCAGATTCATCTGTTTCTTCAGATAAATCTAGATCATTTTCTTCTATGACACCAAACTCATCTACAGAATCTTCATTCATTTTGATTTGTTCCCAATGACAACACAGATGATAATACGAACCTTGTAAAATTGATTGCTGTTAGAAATCTTGCGGTAAGAGTCCCTTTTGTTTTAACACTTCAACTTGCGAGAGGGTATATCTCCAAGTAATGTCTCCACGATCATCTGCTTTAAAATCCCAAGGAGCAATTGTTACAACATCATTATCTCGTATCCAGATTTTTCTTTTTAATTTTCCTCTAATTCGGCCCATTCTTGTCTTGTCATCGGTACATCGTACAAGTATGTGATCACTACCCAAAAGTTTTACAACTCTTCCTAACAGTTCACCTTCTCCTGGTAACTGCATTTCTTTCAATTCACTTTCGTTTAGTACTTTTCGCTTACCCAAAATTCTCAGACAACAATGTGTTCAGTATGTATATAATCGTTGTATTTTTAAAACTTGAAAACTATGAGAAAAGGAACTCCTTCAATTTCTTTTACACCTTTTGCAGATCCTATTCCCATTTTAATTGAGAGATCAATTGTTTTTTTACCCACCATGTTGATTATCGAAGAGTTACGTAGNGACAACAATGTGTTCAGTATGTATATAATCGTTGTATTTTCAAAACTTGAAAACTATGAGAAAAGGAATTCCTTCAATTTCTTTTACGCCTTTTGCAGAACCTATTCCCATTTTAATTGAAAGATCAATTGTTTTTTTACCTGCCATGTTGATTATTGAAGAATTGCGTAGAAGAGATTCTGCCTCTCTTTCATCAACGATACGGTCTCCATAGTAACTCTTTGTAATGCGTATCTCCAGATCAGACTGTTTGAGGGTCCTACCAACTAATTCAGCGTCACAAATATTCAGCATCCTATTTCGCTGTTGATTCACTTGTTTAACTGCAAAATTCATTTACGCATATTGGCCCTTGAGTGGGGACCTGGCTCCACATGCTTCACATTTGAGAAGAGTTACCCTGTTTTCTTTTTCGACCCGAGTATCAGGACTTTTGCAAGTAGGACATTCTACATATTCCTTGAGATACCTATTCAAAAGAGCTGAAAATTCATGAGGATCTTTTTTACCTACAAAAACTGCCTTGTCGCCTCCAAATTGTGCTGGAGTTGCAAACTCCTTTGAGAGGTATTGTAGAAGCTTTTCAGGATCTCTTCGCAGTATTTTTGGAAATTCCGAAAAGTTTCTGAAGAACGTTCTATTACCTTGCCACATGATATCCACTTTAGGAAGTTCAAATCTTGATGTAGAACCAGTCTTGGTTTGAGATACTTTATCTTGAATATTCTTTAGTAATTTTTCATATTCGGCTTTTGTCAACTAGTTCACTATCAAAATCGCTACCTATATTGATTTACATGACACTAGCTTTGTCTTTAATTAAATCCGGTTCAGACAGGACCAGATCTAGATGGAGTCCTGTTTACCAATACCCTGAATCTACCGAGCATCATTTCAAGTTCTTTTTTTCTGTCTTGTACATCTTGTGCTCCTTTAAATAATTCAATCAGCATTTTTGAGTTTAGATCAAGATCCACATCTTGAAGTAATTTTGCCCCACCCCTGATTACCTCTGCTGCGTTTACCATCCTGCCTATAGTAATCAGATCAGAAGGACTTTTTTCCAGTTTTTGCAGGCAATCAAATACAAGCCTGGTCAGCCGCGAACATTCCCCTAGGAATATGTTCTCGTACGGTTCAATCTGCGTCATACAGTAGTACCGTACACATTCCCCATTTAAGGGAACCGCATTACATAAAAAATCATCATAAAGACAACCAGGTTATTTTTTTCCATAACAGGTATACCAAGAACTTATCCATACGTCCCGGACAGTATAATCAATGCCAAGAAAAGAATACAAAACAATCACAGTAAAATCAGAGGCTTTCCAAAAGTTTGTGAGAGCCGTAAAGGAAGCAAAAAAAGGCGATCCTTCACTAGATAATAGCCTATTCCTGAGTTTGCTCATAGCCAAATACCAGAAGATCAGAAGATCGTCCTGACCATAGGATCAGGAAGTATCAAAAGATGACAGGTATGATGTCAGACAAGGCAAGTTTGGATCATATGCAGACTTGGAGACTATCTACGATTGAGAAAATTAGCAAGTTCAGAGATACGGTACAGGCACAGATTCTAAAAAATGAATTGGCACGCTCTTTGTTAGATACACTAGTAAATTAGAAATCAAGCATTACAAGAGTTACTGGCCAAGTCTTATAATCAAAAAGAAATCATGTAACTCACTAGCAAGAACAAGGCNAGTTTGTGAGAGCCGTAAAGGAAGCAAAAAAGGGCGATCCCTCTCTAGATAACAGCTTATTCCTGAATTCACTCATAGCCAAATACCAAAAGGTCAGAAGATCGTCCTGACCATAGGAACAGAAGGCATCAAGAGATAACAGGTTATGACAAATTGAGTTGATAGTATGTCAGTCATAGAAATCCCCAGCAATCCATCACTTGTAGAAATGTGGCAGTTTATCGATAGAAATCTAAATCCCATAGGCATGATGCCAGACAAGGCAAGTTTGGATTATATGCAGACTTGTAGATTATATCTACGATTGAGAAAACAAGATAGTAAGTTCAGAGATACGGTACAGGCACAGATTCTAAAAAATGAATTGGCACGCTCTTTGTTAGATACACTAGTAAATTAGAAATCGCAGACACAAAGACTACTGACCAAGTCTTGCAATCAANGGCACGTGCTTTGTTAGATACACTAGTAAATTAGAAATCACAGACACAAAGAGATAGGCCAAGTCTTGCAATCAAAAAGTCATTGAAACTCATTAAGCAAGAACAACACGAGTCAATTGTATAGTGAAATCATGTAAGAATATTATAGAAAAATAGAGCTACAGACAGAAAAATTGATTTGGAAAAATAAGAAAATTGTACTAAGGCTTTCCTATTCGGAAGACATTAGTACCACATTTTGGGCATGTGCCCTTTACCGCAGGTCGTCCGTTCTTTAGCTTAACTTCCTTTGGGTTTGAGATGTCGACTTTTTTTCTGCATTTTACGCAGTATGCTTGAGTCATTTCAACTTCTTACGAAGGAAGTGGTATATAGCAAGACGCTGTAAAAATTATTTCACTATACACTAGAGGGTGTTAAATTTTTACATGGTCTAATTCAGATCATAGATCTAGTTTTTATATAAAAAACGAGATTTTTATGATATTTCTTATGAGGAAAGGATCCAACTCCATGAAATTAACAAATTGGGCATAAGAATAAGCAAATTGTGGAATGCAGTTATGCTTTTAAAAGCCACAAAGAGACTCACTTGGATGGCAAGTAAGAAAGGCATTGTTATCACGGCCANTGGAATGCAGTTATGCTTTTAAAAGCCACAAAGAGACTCATCTGAATGGCAAGTAAGAAGGGCATCGTTATCACGGCTGTCATACTAGCAGCCATTGCAGGAGCAAGTTTTGTAGTCTGGTTCCTCCCACAAAATCACGGCTCTTCTGTAATGGTCTCAGACTACAAAAGTGAGTTAGATAGCGTAAAGGAACGACATTCTCTCATCATTGCAGACATGGAGTCAAACCTCAAAGGACTATTAGACAAGAGCATGCCTCCAGATAACTTTACAACCCAAGCCCAGATCTCATCATCCCAGGTTACCTCATTGGTAAGTGAGATGGTAGAAAGCNGAGCAAGTTTTGTAGTCTGGTTCCTCCCACAAAATCACGGTTCTTCCGTAATGGTTTCAGATTACAAAAGCGAGTTAGATAGCGTAAAGGAGCGACATTCTCTCATCGTTGCAGACATGGAGTCAAACCTCAAAGGACTATTAGACAAGAGCATGCCTCCAGATAACTTTACAACCCAAGCCCAGATCTCATCATCTCAGATTACTTCATTGGTAAGTGAGATGGTGGAAAGTAACCCCCCAACAGAATGGAAACTAAGCTATGGAGCATACTTTGAATCTCTCAAAAAGTACAACGACTACCTAGCTGAGACAATATCACTTGCAAACAAGATAAAGGAAAATGCAACTACTGCAGACATTAATGATGAGATTACAAAGGTGAATGCTCTCAAACAAGAGTCAGACTCTTTGGCATCAAAGTCAAACCAGACTCGTCCATAAAATTATCAAAAATACTAGATTAGAGTAAGATACCTTGAAGCATTTGTGAAAATTGATAGAAACTACATTAATTAATAGGAAACGCGATTTTGGTCTATACAATGTCAACAAAAGAAGCCGAATTACAAAGCGGTACAACTGAGACAAAAACCAGCAGACTCTTGGTGATCTGTGTTGACAGAGACGATGACATTGGAAGTAAGGCAGGTGTTGTCACTCCAGTAATAGGACGCAATGCCTGTATCGAAGCAGCACAGAGACTGGCATTAGAAGATCCAGAGGATGCAGATTCCAATTCAATTTTTGCAGCTGTTAAGACATTTGAAGATTTGACAAGTAAGGGATACCAGGCAGAAGTAGCACTAGTTTCAGGTACACAAAACAAAGGAGTTCAAGGAGACGAAAAAATTGTTGCCCAAGTAAAGACAATTACAATGAAGTTTGCAGCAAACGGTGCAGTCATAGTATCAGATGGAGAAGATGATGAAAGTGTCATACCAATAATTCAAAATGTTTTGCCCATAGTTTCTGTAAAAAGAGTTGTAATGCGGGCAAGTAGATCAGTAGAATATTCTTATGCAGTACTTGGAAGGTATCTCAAGACAATAGCATTTGATTCAAAATATTCCAAGTTCTTTTTAGGAGTTCCTGGAATGCTTTTACTAATAGGTGGAGTAGCTACAGTTCTTGGACTGACCAGAGAAATATTTGCGGTCCTAGTTAGTATCTTGGGAGGAGCATTTTTGATAAGAGCCTTTGATGTTGACAGAGCATGGACAAATTGGAACAAACCAACACCTGGTGGATTCATACGAACATTTACTCTAGTGGCAGGAATTGTCATGATTCTTGCATCACTTACAGCTGGCATTGGTGCTGCAGTACCCGGTGTTACTACAAATCCTGACAGCATTTTGAAATTAGTTTTGAATCAGCAAACAACAGGACTCTTTGTAGCAGGAATGCTACCTTTCCTTTGGATGGGAATAGGATGTATTTTTGGCGGTTCGTTGTTGAGCAGTTGGTTCAAGGGAAGCATTAGATCAATTACAGATATTCTAAGACTCATCGTGCTAGTTACGCTATATCCAGTTGTTTCTCAATTCACTACAATCATGATAAAAGGAGAAAGTCCGTATACTCTGATTCCCCCACTACTGCTGGGTCTTGCAGTAATACTGATATCAGCATCCTTACTCTTCCATAGATACAGAAAGAAGAAGGGTGGCGAAGTACTATCAGAATAAAAGACAAAGTTCTCAACTTGGGTGGATTTTACAGTCTATACTCTAAGAGACTAGAAAGCGATATCCAAAGCGGAGATATGCCAAAACACATTGCTATAATTCTTGACGGAAATAGAAGATGGGCAAAGCGCAATCTTATCATGAAGATAGATGGTCATTTTAGAGGCNAATAAAAGACAAAGTTCTCAACTTGGGTGGATTTTACAGTATATACTCTAAGAGATTAGAGAGTGATATCCAAAGTGGGGAGATGCCAAAACACATTGCTATAATTCTTGACGGAAATAGAAGATGGGCAAAACGCAATCTGATCATGAAGATAGATGGCCATTTTAGAGGGNCTTGTACGTATTATCAGCTGAAAACCTAAACAGAAAGGACGATGAATTGGATTACCTCTATGATTTGATAAATGAAAGACTGCACAAGTTGTACAATGATCCAAGAATACACAAGAACCGAATGAAGGTAAAGGCAATTGGCAGTATTGAGTTGTTACCAGATTTCCTAAGAGAAATTCTCAACAAGCTTGAGGAGACTACAAAAGATTACGATGATCATTACCTAAACATTGCAATAGCTTATGGAGGACAAAATGAACTCGTTGATGCAATCAAGAAGATAGGATCTAAAATCAAAGATGGATCTCTTGATGTAAACCAGATAGACAAAGAAGTAATTGAATCTAGTCTGTACACTTCACATTTACCACAGTCATCTCCAGATATGATACTACGAACATCTGGAGAAAAGCGATTAAGCGGTTTTCTACTTTGGCAGAGTGCTTATAGTGAACTTGTCTTCATGGACGTATATTGGCCAGAATTTAGAAAAATAGATCTCATGCGTGCAATTAGGACTTTTCAGAAAAGAGGCCGCAGGCTTGGAAAATAGAAATACTGGAGATAAGAAACTCCTTGTGTAAATGTTAGAAGAGAGATCTGCAGGTTCAATCATCTATCGTCAATCGCCAGAAGGAAAGGTGTATTTGCTTTTGAATTACCCTTCAGGCCATTGGGATTTTGTCAAGGGAAATATTGAGAAGGGTGAGACATTCAAGCAAACTGTTCTAAGAGAGATAAGTGAGGAGACTGGAATATTAGACATTACATTTGTAGACGGATTTGAAGACAAGATAGAATATCATTATCAACGAGACGGTCAAGTAATACACAAGGAAGTTGTTTTCTTTTTATCAAATACAAAAACAGACCAAGTGGTACTATCACATGAGCACCAGGACTATACATGGTTAAACTTTGATGATGCACTTGCAAAGTTGACCTACAAGACTGCCCAAAAGTTATTCAAAAAAGTTAAAGATCTATGATCTGAGAGTTAGCTCTTGGAGCTTTTGTGCTTCAGATTGAGGATTTTTTGCATTCAGGATAGACCTTCCTACAATGAGATAGTTTGCTCCTGCATCCAATGCATCACTTGGATCTCCGCCCTGAGTTCCAACTCCAGGCGAATAGATATCAAATCTCCCCTTTGCCTTTTTTGCTGACAATTCTATTAGTTTTGGAACTGTGGCGCCAACAACTATTCCATCCACATGTAGTGAGTAGGACCACTTTAGGAAAAGATCATGAATGTTTGACATTTTTCCACTAGATGGATCTTGTACCCTAAGACCATATCCAAGCTTTGCTCCAGGATGGCTCATGTGTACCAATGCTATTACACCTTTACTATTGCCATGAGCATTTTTAACAAGTTGTGATAAATTTTCTGGTCCCATTATTGGGTTGGCAATCACAGCATCAAATTCACTGTTCCACAATCTTTGCAAAGTTACCATGTTGGTATTTCCAATGTCATTGAGTTTGATATCAGCAATAGTTTGTAAACCAAAATCGTGTGCAGCTTTGTTTATTTTTTTAATACTTTTCTCACCCAGAGGCAATAAGATATGGAAATTAAATTTTATAGCGCATAGATATTTTCCAAGTGTTTTAATATTTTTCAGAGTTTGTTTTTCAAGTAACTCTAGATTTGTACCATCAAGATCATTTGCAAGTATTATAGAGCTTGTAGAAGAAGAGCTCTGTATTCTTTTTCTAAAACTACTCATAGCTTGACTAGAGGATGCTTACCTTTGAGTTTTATCACTTTGAGGTACGAATATCCGTGGTCATTTACTGTATTGACAAATGACGGTTCTACACCATCTTTGCTAGAGTATCTTAGGAATGGTTTTGTGGGCTCGGAATCAAGCTTGACATGGCAAAAATATGAAGTCTCGTCAGATTCATTAAAGTTCATGAATACACCTACTTTCCATCCATTACCATCTGGAAAAGTAAAGAGTGGGAATGGTGACTCCTCAAATCCATAACTTAGTTTTATCAGACTTGTAAGATCCTCAAGCTCAATTGGTTGGTATGCTACCTCTGGAGGTGATGTAGTTTCAGGCTTGAGAGTCTCAGGTAGTGATTTCACTCTCACGATTGGAGAGTAGATGTACATTGGATTTGTGACAGTATTGACAACGTCATAATCTTCTTTTCCAGCCTTGAATCCATATGAGAGATAATGACCGGTTTTATCTGTCTGGACATAATAATTGACAGACCTTTCCTTGAGAAGGTCCATCTGAACTGAGATTACGCTTTTCCCATCAAGTTCAAAAGAAAAGGCAGTACGTGGAACTCTTTCTAGCGCACAGACCATTCTTGAGAATTCAGTCATATCAGATACTTCAATGTAAAAAGGAAGTTTTGCCATGGGATTTCTCAAAAACCATCCACATTAAAAGTAGTCGTTTATGATTCTTTTTTCTCTGTTATCTTCTGTCAATGATGTCGTTTACGTCAGGTCCAGTTCCAATTAGTGTAACAGGCACTTTGAGTTGGTCTTCAATATTTTTAATAAAATACTTGGCAGGAGAACTCAAATCAGAAAATGATTGCATGTGTGCACATTCAGGAAATACCACATCAAGTTTTGTGATTCCCAATTGTGTTGCACTGTTTAGCATTATGGAGCGCTTTGCAAGATCAAAATCAAATTCAGCTGCACGTCGTTGTCTTCCAGTTACTGTTCCAACTTCTTGCCATCCTTTTGCTACTGCTTTTTCTGGAGCAATTTCATTTTTTAGTGGACCCTCACCAACTCTAGTAACAAAAGATTTGAAGACAACAAGAACCTCATCAACGCTTTTCGGTCCTATTCCAACATCTGCACATATTGCAGACGCAGTTACATCCTTTGATGTAACATATGGATATGTGCCATGCCATAATGAAAGAAATGTACCCTGAGTTCCTTCAACAATTACATTCTCCTTTCTATCAAGTGCAAAATTTACTTGATTGGGAATATCATCAAGATACAAAGTAAGAGATTCTACATCTCGCGCAAGTTTGAGGGTACGCATTGCCCTATCAGCATTAGCAGGTCCTGTGCCAGTTCCTGTACTGCCTATGGATTGTTTTAGTCTTCCACCAGAATCTGTTGTTCTGTGAGAGTCTTCAATTATACCGCATTGAAAATCTACAAATGACCTATCATGAGTTCCAAACTCTTCTATTTCTTTTAAAAGCACTTCAGGACTTACTACCACTCCTGGTCCAATGAGTAATCTAGTACCTGGATTCAAAAAAGCACTTGGTAACATTCTAACTTTGTATTTCTTATTTTCATGTTCAATTGTATGGCCTGCATTAGGTCCTACTCCACCACGAACAGCTACTGTAGGATTATCTTTCATGGCAAGATAAGAGACAATCTTTCCTTTTCCCTCATCACCATAGAAACCACCAACGATAACTGTAGAAGGCATACACATGGTGAGCATAACCGGATATATTTAAGCCAAATCTTAGCAATACGATTTTAGAATAGATCCAAGTCTTAGATTCACATGTCCTCTCCAAATCATGCAGGAAATATCATAGTAAATTTGGCAGGCCTTCCAGAGTTTCTAAGAAAGCCAATACTGCACAAGCGACTGTCAGAATTTTTTTCAATGAATCAAGAGGACAAGAATGAGATCATAAACAATGCATTACAAGCAGGACCTACCATACCATTTGATAAATTTTCTACATTGTTTAAGACATGGCTTGAAACTCTTTGTAACTTGTCAGAAGAACAACGATCAGTCATGTTCTCAAATTATATCAACGAGATCACAAGCCATCCAGAAAAACTCATTGCCTTTAACTTGGATGGAATTTTTGAAATATACAAGTCATTATCGACGGATCAAAGATCCATACTTTCTGCAACCATTAGAAAATTAATTGGAATGTTTGATGAAAAAGATAGAAAGAAACTTTACATGATAATTCCAGAAACGGCAAAAAATGAGATAGGTATCTAGGTTGGCTTTTCGGGGTTTCTTTTGTTCTCATCTGCAAAATTGACAACGTCTCCTTCAGGAGTCATAACCCCTACAAACACTTTCTCATACTTCTTGACAACTTTTCTATGATCCGGCATTGACATGTCTAATTTCATTTCATTCATGACCATGACTCGGTATTGCTTCCATTCAGCCCAACATTCATTGCAGCATGGATAAGCGGATGCAAACGGATCGAGTTCAACATTATCTGGTATTTCTTTTTTACATTTGGTACATGTTCTTACCATAACAAAGCAACAAAAATGTAGCAATTTAATTCTTTAAGGTATCAACACGTACAAATCACATCAGTTTCATGGGATAACTTGGTGTTTTAGAGTTCTTTTGTTTTAGGCTACAGAATGGTAAATGTGGTAGGGTTGTTTTTTACCCAAATTTCTCCTCCGTGACTTTTTATTATCGTATAGCAACTGGCCAACCCTAAACCTGTCCCTCGTTGCTTTGTTGTAAACAAGGGCTCAAATATTTTGGACATGTATTTCTCAGGTATTCCAGGCCCAGAATCAGTTATACTGATTACAGATGCATCAGGTTTGTCTTCTGTAGATATTGTAATCTTACCTGAACCACCCATTGCCTGTATTGAATTTAGTACAAGATTTGACAGTACGATTTCCAGCTGGGTAAGGTCTCCTGTTATAGACATGTCTTGAACAGGAGTTGTAATTTTAATTCCATCTGGAACGGCGATGTCTTCAAGAGCTTGTTTTATCAGAACACTTGAGGAAAATTTTTCAATTTTCAATGGTCTCTCTCTGACAAAATCTAAGACTCCACCAATCTGGTGGTCCATTTTATCTATTGACCTCATCAGTCGTTGTAATCTTTTATTCATATTTTCATCTTGGTTTTGGATAGACATTATGGACACTTCACTTTTGAGTACTGTCAGAGTGTTTCTCAAATCATGAGATATTCTTGCAGACAGGTTTCCTATAGCAGTCATCTTTTCATTCTTTAGTACAATTTCATTTGATTTTTTGAGTTTGTTTCTGAGAATTAGAATCAAGTTTATTCCGATAGTAAGAGAAGCCAAAAGCACTGGCATGACTTTTGTATTATAATTGAAATCAGCAATTTTAGATTTGGCAGTTTCTGAAAGTATAAAGGAAGAATAAGTTGTGGTTTTCTTCCAACCTAGCTCGTTAACAGCGATTGTTTTATTGTCTTTTACCTGATAATCTTTCCAGTTTTTTTCAAACTTGACTAGATCTCCAGTGATGGGTTCAATCCAGAAGGTCGAATTTGTATCAGATAATATTTTCACATTTTCATATTGAGGAAAACTGTTGCTAATGTCTACATTATGTGTAGCTGCTCTGAAAACATATACGTCAAGTCCATTTATCATGTCAGTTTTTTGATATACTAGTGGAGCATCTGCAAAAACCAACGGATGAAGAAAATCATAATTTTGCTTTTGCACTCCAGGTTTGAATGCAAATTGTTTACCAGGCATATTTTTGTAGGTCATACTATATGCGTCAACTTGATAGGACTGTTCAGAATGAAAAACTTCCTTGGTTTCATCCTCGTTTACTCCACTTACTATTGATGAAATTGTTACATAATTTCCATCAATACCAGTCACCTTCTGAATCAGAGATTCTCTCAAGACAAACTGTTGTGATAGATTTCCTCCAACACTGTTTGCAATTTGATCTTCACCCTCCTGTTCTAGATAAACCCGAAAATCACTACGTATCTTCTCAGATTCTGGAACATATACTGCAAACCAGAGCACAACTACTATAACAGTAGACAATATCATAAGAGAGATATTTCTTGGAGTCATCTCGAGAAATTTTATAAAATGCCTATTAAGGTTCTTCTACAATAATCATAATCAATAATTCAAACAATCTTAATTTTTCAAATTAGTAATCACCAAATGGGATAAAACACCAAAAGATGTGAATACACATTGCTTAAGAAAAGATATAGCCGTGTAAGCATCATTATAGATCATGAAAATAAAATGCCCTAAATGTGACAAGATAGCGGAACTGGGAGACGATTTTACATATGTCAAATGTTCAAACTGTTCACTTGACATATCATATGGGGAGTATGTGAAACTTATTGCTTACAAGGATGCAAGGTATTCGGATGTTTTGGGAGATTATGCCAAAGATACTGGCGGTGCTACATCCGGATCTCTTGATGATTGGTAGAAAAAAATCCACTGCAAGACTTATGTAATTTCAAAAGGCAACAATACTAGTTGGAGTTTATAACTTTTGCAGAGTCCACCCTAAATCTACTAGGTTTTGTAGTAGGACTAATTTTAGGAATTTTTGCATATATTGGATTTCGAAATACTGGCAGCCCGACACTTTTTAGATTGAATATTTCTTTTTTTTCAATTGGCATAGGATTTGGAGTTGTAGGATTTGGATATCTGTTTGAGTCTCTTGTTTTGGGTTATACTAGAATAGATACATGGATTCAGACATTGGGTATAGGAATTCAAACTGTAGGATATTTTTTCATAGCATTCTCTCATGGAATAAAATCATTTTTTCCAAAGTCAAGATATTTCAAATCCATTATTGCTCCTCTCTTCATCATACCGGCTAATTCAATTGAGCATATTATAAGGTCAATTTCTTTTATCCTATTGGTATATGGGACAATCGAGACAATACTGTCCTATATGGAAAATAGAAAGAGGAGTACTATTTTCGTAGCTGCAGGGCTCGGATTACTTGCACTTGGCGAGTTCTTAGGATGGTATTCAATTGTATTTCCAAAATCAGTGTTATACTTTATTTCAGTATCTACAAAGATAGTTGGACTGGGAGCACTCTTTGTTCCAATCTCTCAGGTCCCATTGAGAGGAGGGGTAAAATTTGGCAATAACTTATAGAACTCACATGAGCATAATTGGGGACATACTTTCTACTACAAGAGATGAGGTACCGGATGAATCAGGGGCTAGTGTAACATACTTAATTCGAAAGGCAAATGTCTCATATGGCAGACTTTCAAAAATTTTGGATACACTTGTCTCACAAGGCTTGTTAGAGCAAACAAATTCTGAGAGAGCATGCAAATATAGAATCAGTGAAAGAGGTAGAGAGTTCCTTCAAGCATATCGCGGATTCAGAGAATTTGCAGATTCATTTGGGNAAGGCTTGTTAGAGCAAACAAATTCTGAGAGAGCATGCAAGTATAGAATCAGTGAAAGGGGTAGAGAGTTCCTTCAGGCATATCGCGGATTCAGAGAGTTTGCAGATTCGTTCGGATTAAGAATTTAGCCGTCACTTTCATCAGAAATATCTGCTTCATCTTCTTCTACATCATCATCTTCAGGATCATCGTCAAATTCATCTTCAAAATCGTTCTCAAAGCTATCTGACATAACAATCAAACAAAATATTTTCCTATAAAAGACTTACACAGCCCCAATGAAATCATCACCAAAGCTTAGTTGATAGGTCCTACCCAGCCATCGCAAGAAACACAGATTCGCATTNACAATCAAACAAAATATTTTCCTATAAAAGACTTACACAGTCCCAATGAAATCATCGCCAAAGCTTAGTTGGTTGGTCCTACCCAGCCATCGCATGAAACACAGATTCGCATCCCATCGTCATTTACGTAAGTTTCTCCGCCTGGAGGACAGTGACATTGTGGTATCTCATCCATGATGCATATAGTATGCGTATCAATCTTATATCATTTTCATAAAAAGAGATAATTTACTATTAAACACCAAGAAAAATCGTGATTTTACCGTGCAACGATTCAGGGATAAACTCTGCTTATGATATAATACAAAAAGGAGGAATTGTTGTATTTCCTACCGACACGGTATACGGGATAGGCTGCGACCCACGCAACCAAGATGCAGTCAACAAAATATACAAGATAAAAGGTAGGGAGAAAANATGACATAATACAAAAAGGAGGAATCATAGTATTTCCTACCGACACGGTATACGGTATAGGCTGCGACCCTCGCAACCAATACGCAGTCAACAAGATATACAAGATAAAAGGAAGGGAGAAAATAAAACATCTTCCTGTTTTGGCATACTCAAAAAGAGATATTGAAAACATTGTATTCCTTGATGAAACCTCAAAAAAAATAGCAGCCAAGTTTTGGCCAGGTCCTGTTACATTGATTCTCAAAGTAAAAGACAAGAAAATTGAAGAGACACTTGGTTTGAAAGGCAAGATTGCCGTGAGGGTTCCTAACAACCCTTGTGTGCTTGCTCTTTTGGAAAAATGTAGGCTACTCGTAGGCACTAGCGCAAATTTTTCTGGACAGCCATCATTTGGAGACTCTAAAGAATTAACAAGTAAATTTTCAGGCTATGATGTATTACTTGATGGAGGACAGATTACCAACTCTTGCGAGTCTACAATAGTAGAGGTTGTAGACAATGAATTAAAAATAGTAAGAGAGGGAAAAATAAAATTGGAGTCACTAGTGTGAATTTAATTGCAACCTGTAGTAGACATCTTGAAGAAGAGGCCTGTGATGAAATTTCAGACATCATAGAAGAACTCGGGGATGATTCGCCCAGAATAGGAAAATCAAGTTTTTCAGGCATAATTTGGGCAGATACATCAATCGATCCATTTGTGGCCATCAGAGACATCAAAAAGATAATTCTTGACGAACCATGGAGGATGAGATATTGTCATAGATTCATCCCAGTTAGACATACCACTTCTGCCAGCATTGAGAACATAGTAGAGAGTGTAAAAGACCAAGTCAAGATAATGAGTGACTCAGATACCTATAGAATTACAATTGAAAAGAGAGGTTCTGACATTTCCTCAAAAGAATTGATAGGCTCTGTTGCAGATATAATTCCAAACAAGGTATCTCTAGAGTCTTACGATTGGAATGTCATGATTCAGATAATGGGTGGCATCGTAGGTGTTTCAATATTAAAAGAAGATGACATCATAAGCACATTGAAGCTCAAACGAGATTCAATGGAATAGTGTTGCAGATCTTTCTGCCATCAAGTCTTCCAGAGGAGTTTTAGAAAGAACGCAGTCTAGTTCTTTCTGTGTTATCCCAAATTCTTTTTTGATCAGTTTGGAATTATCTTTTGAAAATACACTAGCCTCCAAAAGATCCTCAAGTTCATTGAATAATTTTTCAAGTGATGGCTTTTTGCCAAGTATTACAAGTATAGAGTCAGAGTTTGGTTTTACGCCTACTTTGGATATAGCATCACTAATCTGTCTGGTGCATGCAAATCGCATGAGAATATCAGTCTCGATCTTATTTGAAAGTAGGACATTTGCTTTTTGTGCAGATAAAGAAATTGCAACTATCTTTTTTGCATGTTCCGCGTTAAGAACATACTGAGCTCTCATACCTTGGATGACAAGATTTGAATGTTTTACTCTGAGCGACTCGAGGAATCTAACTGGATCTTTTACAGTTTTCTTGAGCCTTACCAGTTCTACAGATGTATTCATTAGACTAAATTGTACCCTTTTTGATCTTCCTCCATGAACCAGTGGGATTATGCTCACAATGTCGCCATTTTTCAATAGAGTTTCTTTTCCTTGTAGCGCGGACGAATCAACACCATTTACTGCGACAAGAATATTGTTAGAATCAAGCGGAGGCAAGGTTACAGGAATTGATGCTTGAAGATGATCTAATAGACTAGAAATTGACATGGAATCACTTTGAATCTCAAGTTTATCAGATGCAAATGACTTTCTTGCACCTCCCAAGAGCTTGACTGTTATCATAATATCAAAAGAAATACTGGACTATATCGAATTTTTGTAATGTATCTAGTTGAGTATCTGTTCTTCAATCTCTTCAGTCTCATCAACTGATTCACTTTGAGCAGATACCGATTCCTTTTCTTCCTGTTCTTCTAGTTCACGTCTAAGATATGAAGAGATGTAACCAGCGATTTCGTTCTTTAGACCCTTTGATCTTACAACTGCAATTTCATTTAGAACCTTTTTGTTGTGTGCAAAATCAGTATCAAATTTTCCTTTATAAGTAGTCATTAGTTCCGTGGAAATTCGTCTGATTCTATTCACAAGTTGAATGTGCTAAAGGGGTTTTTTATACCTATACACCAAGATACGAATCAGTGTTTCTTTCTGCAACAAGCAACATTTCATCATACGACTTGTTGAGTATGCTCGCTGCACAAAAAAGAACGCTTGGAAGGAATTCTATTTGCGCAGTTTTAAGACCAAAACATCTCGAGAATCTCACAGGTCCATCAGTCTCCAACAATATTTTATCAAGACGTGTTTGTGAAAGAAGAACTTGTTTATCCTCAGAGTATACCATTGCAGGTCCATAGGATACAAAACAGTCAAGTTCCATCGCTTTTTGCAATTGTTTTTTGCTACCAGAAAACCAGTGAAGCAAGACACCTTTTATGGAATATGAAGGAAGTATAGAAAATATTTCATCAAGAGTTCTCCTTGAGTGAATAGATACAGGTTTTCCTAAATTTTCTGCAAGCGAGAGCATATTTTGAAACACTAGCACTTGTCTTGAAAATCCAGCTTCGTCAGAAACATAGGTTTTGTCAAGACCAATCTCACCAATGCCAGATATTTTGTCAGAGTTTTGAGTAACTAGATCTATCATGGCATTTAGATCATCAGCTGCTTTTTCAGGATGGATTCCAATAAAAGGTAGAATCAGTGAGCTTCGTTGACTAAGAACAAGAGTAGATTTTGAGCTTTGATTATCCATTGATACACAACAGGCTCTGATTTTCATTTTATCCATCGCAGTAAGGNCATCTGCTTTTTCAGGATGGATTCCAATAAAGGGCAGAATCAGTGAGCTTCGTTGACTTAGGACAAGAGTAGCTTTTGAGCTTTGATTATCCATGGACACACAACATGCCTTGATTTTCATTTTATCCATCGCAGTAAGTGTGTATTCCACATCATCAGAATATTCATTGTCTGATAGATGTATGTGAGCATCAGTCAGCCAGGCCATTTGTTACATATCAGACCATGAAATAGTGTGTATAAATCGATCCTTGCATAGTTTTTTTCCACTCAAAGTCTTTTATCAAGGGTTTTTGGATTTATGGCATATGGTAACATCCGAATTTGGCCTTTCTGTAATGTACAGAATTTTGAAAAAAGCAGGTGCGGAAAGAGTAAGTGATGAATCTGCCAACGAACTTCGAAGAATACTAGAAGAAATCGGTGTTTCAATTGCAAAAAATGCAATAGAGATGTCAACGCATGCTGGCAGAAAGACGATCAAGTCAGAAGACATCAAGCTTGCTGCAAAGCAATTTTCAAAATTTTAATCTAAAAGATTTAATTGTTCAAGTAAGGCCATTTTGATCGCGGTGAGGTGGCAGAGTGGCTATGCGTTCGCCTGCAAAGCGAATCTATAGGGGTTCAAATCCCTTCCTCACCTTGAATATATCATAATAACCTGGTTTTCTAAATAGGGCAGTTTGTAGACAGAATGAATTTGGCTGAAAGAGGCAACGGATTACTAGAATACATTCCAGGTGCAAAACCTGTCGCATATCAATACACCAACGGTCAGCCACTAGACGGATTTTCACAAAATGTCAAGGACAGCATAAAAGAATATGCGGAAAGCGCACAAAATGAAGTTGAGAAAGGTCACAATTTCTTGCAATGGGTATTGACCAGAGTCTTTGAGGCAACTGAAGATGATGCAACTGACGCAATAATAGATGGAGCAAATGATCTAGGAATAGACGCATATCTTCCAGTGGATTTCTCTGAAGACAAGATCTATCTATTCCAGTCAAAATATGGAACATCGCATTCAATTGAAGCCATTGCAAAATTCAAAGAAGATGTCAAGAGATTACAGGGAAAAGATATTGCCAAAATGCGCCCAGAACTTGCCCACCTAGTTACAAAGATTCAAGAGAAAAATCTCAAGATAGAATGCATCTATGTGACAGACCAGAAGGTAGAGGACGAGAGCTTTGATTCAGTTGAGATATACGATGTCGATGTAATAATACAGAAACTTTGGGACAGGATAAAAAAACCGGCAGCAGGCAAAAAAGCCCCCATCAAACTTGAAACTAAACTAAGATACCAGAATACGCTTCTTGGAATTTTAAAGCTAAGAGAGCTTACCAATTTTGTTACAAAGAACAAAGACTATGTTTTTGAATCAAACATCAGACAATGGATGCAGTTCAAGACTACAGTAAACAAGGGGCTAAGGGAGACTTTGCAAGAGGTGCCTCACAAGTTTTTCTATTATAACAACGGCATAACAATAGTAGTAAGCGATTTTGAAGAGTTGGAGGACAACTCCATAATGTTACACTCACCTCAGATAGTAAACGGTGCACAGACATCTAACTCGGTATTAGATCATGCAAGACGTACACATAATTTGGATGGAAGTATAACAGTCACAATCATCAAGGCAGCAGATGAACTTGATCAAAACAACATTACAAAATACAGAAACTCGCAGAATGCAGTACGCGGAAAAGATTTGGTATCATTGATGGATTTTCACAAATCACTAAAATCACAAATGGAAAATATCCACTATTTTTATGAGATCCAGGGCGGTTCATTTGACACCAAGACAAAGTCTCACCAAAGTGAGTTTGTTGGAGATGTAATTTACAACAAGTACTTGCCTGACAACCATAAAAAAGTAATAGTGGCAAAAGATGCCATACAGGCTTTTGTTGCAGGAATAGAACAAAGACCTACAGAGGCATACAGTTCTCCTGCACAGTTCTTGCCAAGAGGTAGCAAGTATGACGAGGTCTTCAATGAAAAATTAAAGGACGATTACAGGTTACTTCTTTATCCATATTGTGTTAAGGAATATGCAAAAAGGAATCTAAACTATGGAAAGAAAGGAGGCCACAAGACAAAAAGATATGCAACCTTGTTCTTTGTTTCAGTCTACTTTAAGATCCTGCATGAAAAGATCCTGTTTACAAAAGACGACTTTAAAGAAGACATATCAAAGCTAGAGCCCATATTCAAGAGCGTCAAGCTAAACCAGCGCATACTCAAGTTAACAGATACTGTTGTCACCAAGTTCCTAGAGGATACGGTTGTAGACGATGAGATGACCGCTGCAAATACCTACCACAATTTCTTCTCTCATCACGTATGGCAGGATTCAATGGTTCGTGTAATAGAGAAGAAAATAAAGCAAGAGGAAGAAGAAATAATCAGCATCCAAAAAGTAGTCCAAGATCTTTTTTAGAAATTTAATTCAATCGCGGCAGAACGATGACTGATAGGTTCTCTTGCAGGAGGTCCACATTAGCCATCTGTCCTACCGCTGTTTTATTCTATACCGGCTAGTATTTAATATGGTTTTTACGAACATGATTTTTATAACGAACTGGATCGAATGTTATCTGAATGGTAGAAACACAGCAATGTGCAATATGCAAAGGTCCTCTGGATCATGTTTATGTCCCGATGGAATCCTGGAACATAAAGGGCCAGCTGTGCAGTAAATGTTACTCTAAAAAAATTGCAGAACATTACCCAGGCGGTCACGAAAGAGTAAACAAGTCAGACTAGAAACCAGCCAGTTTTGATAAGATCTTTGTCTTTAGATTCTCCTATTCCAGTAGCATAGCGCCAGATGTATCGCGCTTTGGTATCCATCTTTTTCTGTATCTGGATCAAAGACTCTAATTCAGAATTTACATTTCCTGATGGAGTTCCGCAGTTTTCACAAAACTTGCATTTTGGATCAAGGCTGATTGGCACAGACTGGATTACAGGATATGCCCTACATGCAAGGGGTCGATTTTCATAGATTTTACAGGCATATCCACCATGTGGCGATCTTTTACTTGACTCGGTATCAAGAAATGGGCACGTATTACCATCAGATTCTCTCCCCATCATCTGATATGCAAGTATTGTCTGAGGTTCTTCAGATTCTACTTCGGATACACCTATCCTAGGCAAGACGGTTACATTGAGGCCATTTTTTTCTGCCAGNCATTAGATTCTCTTCCCATCATCTGATAAGCAAGTATTGTTTGAGGTTCTTCAGATTCTACTTCAGATACACCTATCCTAGGCAAGACCATTACATTGAGTCCATTTTTTTCTGCCAAGGACTCTATCTGTTTTTTTTCATCAGGCATTACAAGTACGCCAATCTTGCCAAACTTTATTGTGGGATAGTATTCTCTTTCAATACAACACTTGGCGCATTCCTTTACACAGGAAAAATCCAATGACTAGTACTCTTAAAAAAAGGATAAATCTCCTTTTATCGAGGCAAGATCGGATACCTATAAGGTTTACAGAGGAGATAAATAGTAATACCCTTATATCAGCAAACCCAATACTTGCTAACAATGGTAGTATATAGAACAAGCATGCAGATAGTAAGAGATTTGCTTACTGTAACAGAAGAGAGCGGCATGAACGGCATTAACGTAACATCACTTCTAACCAAGGCAAACTTATCACATTCAAGACTTTCAAAATTCATCGACAACCTAACCGGTGCAGGCCTAATGAACAAGATAGAATTCGACGGCAAGAACACATTTGTCATAACTACAAAGGGTAAGCAATATCTGGAAACATACGAAAGATTCCAGAATCTAGCAGACTCTTTCGGCTTAGATCTCTAAACTTCCCACTTTTCCATTATTTTCATTTTATAGAAATTATATAACATTTTTGAAAAATTTTTAAAAGTTTGATAAATAATTTTTCATAATATTTTCAAGTTAGTGTAGTTACAAATTTGTTGTAAACAACTCTTTGGACAAACCAAATGGTAGAGAATTTAGATCAAACAGTTGGTTTTGCGGATCAGCGATTGACGAACCGACAGATCTATAAAGGTGTACTTTGGTTTATGAAAAGGGGAGTAATTGTGGGAGAGACATTAGTATGGTGGAAGGGACTTGCAAAAGAACTCGAACTAGACATAGAATCCCTTGATGAAAGAACAGACGAAAACAGACTTTAGAATTAATCAGTATCACAATTTTATAACATAATAAAGCCTCGAGTGGGATTCGATCCCACGGCCTAACGCTTACGAGGCGTTCGCTCTACCAGGCTGAGCTATCGAGGCAGTGGTTCGCAATGTAATCAGAGTTTATAAAAAGCCTTTGCGTTTTTGATTTATTGAAAGTCTCAATTTCTGGAGTTCGTGGGATTTTTGGCAACGACCTCAATATTGAGGACGTAATCTATTACTGTAGAAACTTTTCGTATCTTGCCAAGTCAAGAAAGTGTGTAGTAGGAAGAGATACACGACCATCAGGCGAGATAGTAACTAATGTTGCAATTGCCTCACTCTTAGAGAGAGGAATCTCAGTTTACAATCTTGGCATATCTCCTACCCCGGTGATATTCAGAGAAGCAAGAAAATATGGAAGCGGCCTTATCATTACATCTTCACATAACCCATTAGAATGGAACGGCCTCAAGTTCATCCTAGACGGAAGAGGCATTAATGAATCAGAACTAGAATATCTGGAAAAAAAGGACAAGTTTCAAAGAGAGAAAATTGGTACTGAAACACAGGTTAATTCAGACTACATAGATCAGGCTGTAAAAGTAATTGGAGATATAAAAAAATCATCTAAAATAGCAATTGACGTGGGCGGTGGTGCAGCGTTTGATGTTGCCCCAAAGTTACTAAAAAAATTAGGTTGCAAGGTAAGTGTGATCAATGGCACACCGGGCAAATCAACGCGAGGTCCAGATCCTACAAACGATCAATTATCAGGACTTGTTCAAGCATCAAAAAAATCAAGCATTGGTTTTGCTTTTGATCTAGATGGTGACAGACTAGTAGTAGTACGAAACGGAAAAAAACAATCTCCAGACATAACACTAGGTCTTGGCGTAGCAGGTGCACTTGAAAAAGGTTACAAAAAATTTGTTCTCAGTATAGATACCAGTGTTGCGATTGAGAAGTTTATCAAAAATGAAGGAGGACAAGTCAATAGATCAAAAGTTGGAGAAGCAAATGTTGTAGACTTGATGTTAAAAACTAAATCTCAAGCTGGAGGAGAAGGAAGTAGCGCTGGATTTATTTTGCCAGAGTTTAACATGTGTAGAGATGGTCTTCTTACAAGTGGACTAATTGCATCAATGGTTGGAACAAAACAGTTCGATGAAATAAACAAATTCATGGAAGGATATCATCAGGTGCGAACCAAAGTAAGTGTAGATTCTAAATTCCATAAAAAAACACTTCAAACATTTTTGAAAAAGATGAGAAAGCAATCAAGTCAAATCATAACAATTGATGGAATAAAATCCATAATAGATGAGGATAGTTGGGTTCTTGTAAGACAGTCAAATACTGAACACATCATCAGGGTCTCTGCAGAGTCAAATGACTTGAATAAAGCTAAAACAATAGAAAAACAGGTCAGCAAGATGGTTAAACAAAGCTATGAAGAATCCAGATGAGGTAAAGGTAATCAGGACATTTCAAAATAGATTTGGGAGAAAATCCAAGTTTCAAGCCGACGACATTGAAGTTGTAAAGATAGGAAATAGCAAATTTGTTGTAAAATCAGACATGCTGGTTCAGAGTACGGATGTACCTGCAGGGATGAAACTTGACGAGATTTCAAGGAAAAGTTTGGTTTCATGTGTCAGCGACTTTGCATGTAAAGGAATCAAGCCCAGATTTTGCACCATAGCAATAGCAATACCTCATGGTTTTACGCAGAAAATGGTCAACAAATTAGCAGACGGCTTTCTTAGATCCTCCAAAGAATTTGGCTTGCCATAATTGGTGGAGACACAAACGAGGGAAAGGAACTGGTCATCGAGGTATCCATGTTTGGCCCAAGCAGCAAAAAAATACCATCAAGGGGAGATGCAAGAGTCGGAGATATCATAATGACATCTGGACCTTTTGGTTATTCTTCAGCAGGATTGAAGCTTGTTTTGGAGGGTTGTAAGACAGACTCCCAGTCTGCAAAGATATTCAGAAAAGCAATTTTTAGACCCTATCCCAGATTGGCTTTTGGGTTAAAGGCTGCCAGATACTTTTCTTCATCAATGGATTCTAGTGATGGACTTGCCATAACACTTGATGACATGAGTAAGCAGAGCAAAAAGAAATTTGTGATAACTAGTCTGCCCACAGTGAATGATATAGTCAAATTTGCACATCAAAATAAAATGAATTTGAAAGATCTAGTCTTTTGTGGTGGTGAAGAATATGAAATCGTGTTCACAATACAACCAGGAGATTTGAACAAGGTAAAAAGAGTGGCAAAAAAGACCAACACGCCACTGTTTGAGATAGGTCATGTGGCCAATGGAAAAAATGTGGTTCTAGTTGACAATGGCAGATCCAAGGTCGTCAAGCGATGTGGCTGGACACACCTAAGATCCTAATGTTTTTTAAACCCGTTAAAGAGTCTTGAAATGTTGTCCACACAAGAAACTAAGGAAAAATGGGGTATAGCTCACATTTTCAGTAGTTTCAACAATACCATAGTTCACATCACAGATGTTTCAGGTGCAGAGACTGTGGCAATTAGTTCCGGTGGACGACATGTCAATGCAGACAGATACGAGTCATCTCCTTATGCAGCAATGAAGTCAACTGCAGCAGTAGTAGAAGCAGCACACGACAAGGGCTTTACAGGTCTTCACATAAGAGTAAGAGCAGTAGGTGGAGTCGGTTCACGTGTTCCAGGCCCAGGTGCACAAGCAGCAATTAGAGCACTAGCAAGAGGCGGATTTAAGATTGGAAGAATTGATGATGTAACACCAATCCCTCATGATACCACTAGAAAGAAGGGTGGTAAAAGAGGAAGAAGAGTCTAAGCATCTACCAGTTTAACTTTTACTTTAGCATTTTTGCTTTCAAAGAAATTTGTCATGAAAGTGACAAATTTTTGTTCAATTTTTTTTCCCTTGGTTTTTGCAATTTGATCTCCTAGTTTGAGTTCCATCCCAGAAAGTAATTCTATTTTTATCAATACTTTGAAAAATGCCCATCCGAATCTCTCCATTGGATTACTTACCAGAAATCCTTCCTTGATACCACAAAGAGATTGTAATTCATCCATGGCAGTTACAACAATCTCTCTATCAATTTCATATTTTGTTGTCGCAATCTCAAGTATAGTAGCTCTACCGTGCATAAACAACCATCCAACATGATGCACAAATAATAAACTTACTAGAGTAGAATACCAGAAATTGTTTGCACTTGATAATTGTTAGACAGTTCCACTGGAATTATCAGAAGATTCAGGCTCTGATATTGATTTTGCCTCACCTTTTAGTTTGTCAGACCAAGATACCATCTTTCCATCTTGCTCAACATTTATGGTAGTTTGTATCCTTACGTGAATTCCGACAGACCTAAACAATGTCAATAATTTTCCCCCATCAATAATTTCAGTAACCTCTCCACCTTGGATAAGCTCTGCAAGTTTTTCTATTACAACCTTGGTCTCATTTGGAAACTGAGATTCTGCATTCTGAAGCACTTCTTCTCCCCTATATCCAAGTTGTTTGAGAACAATGTCTCTAGGAGAGACCTTTTGGGTCGAAGGTTGCGGTTTTTCATCAACTCGCTGCCTTTGTGAGATATTTTTTTGCATCTCAAGCATCCTTTTTGCCTTGAGAAGTTCTAGTTCTTTGTCTTCCTCAGTCAACCCTTGATTACCCCAATTGGAACAAGCTTGGCTACTTTTGTAGCGATTCCAAGTTCATGAGATACATTTGCCACAGCATCAACGTCTTTGTATGCCTCAGGCGTTTCTTCTACCACGCCCTCTCGTGTGAGAGCTTTTATGAAAATTCCTTTATCCCCTAATGATTTTTGCACTTGACCTTCTGTGAAATTTCTTCTTGCAGCAGATCTTGACATCATTCTACCAGCACCATGAGCAGTAGAACCAAAGCTCAAATCCATAGAGCCTGGTTTTCCAAGTAAGATCCAGCTACCAGTACCCATAGAACCTGGTATGAAGACAGGTTGACCAATATCACGATATTTTCTTGGAATCTCTTCTCGTCCTTGTGGGAATGCTCTTGTTGCACCCTTTCTATGAACTACAACGGATCGTAGTTCACCATCAATTTTGTGTTTTTCAACTTTGGCGATATTATGAGCAACATCATAGATTAATTTCATGTCAAGATCAGATTCTGTTTGTTTGAAGACTCTTTCGAAGGCCTTTCTTGTCCAGTGTGTGATCATCTGTCTGTTACTCCATGCATAATTTAATGCAGCAAACATTGCTTTTCGATATGATTCTCCTTCTTCTGAAGAATTTGGAACACATGCAAGTTCTCGGTCTACTAGATTTATTTTATATTTTGAAAGCGCTTGCTCTGATACTCGCAGATAATCACTACATACTTGGTGTCCAAAACCTCTTGAACCACAATGAATCAATACAGTAATTTGTCCTTCATTGAAGATCCCCATCTTCTTAGCAGCTTCTTTATCATGGATCTGGTCAACACGTTGTACCTCAAGAAAATGATTTCCAGAACCAAGGCTTCCTAGTTGTGGCGCACCTCGTTTTCGTGCAGTAGGAGATATTTTTCCAGGATCAGCATTTTTTATTTGCCCGTTTTCTTCACACACATCAGCATCATCTTTTGAACCATAACCGTGATCAACTGCCCATTGAACTCCNGTACCTCATCAAGATCAGATGAGGATAATTTTACAGCACCTTTAGATCCTACTCCAGACGGAATAGATGTGAATAATTCCGTAACAAGATCTCTAAGTCTTGGTCTGACATCATTTTCTGTAAGATTTGTCTTGATTAGCCTTACACCACAGTTGATATCATAGCCTACACCTCCCGGACTTATCATTCCGTTTTCCGCGTCCATTGCAGCTACTCCCCCAACAGGAAATCCATAACCCTCGTGACCGTCTGGAAGAACCACAACATGTTTTAGCACTCCAGGTATAGTTGATACATTTACTGCTTGTTGGATTGTCCTATCTGTAAGCATTTTTTGTAATAATTTTTCATCAGCGTAAATTGTCACTGGAACTTTCATACCCTTTGATGGATCAGCTTCAATGCGATACTCCATCTCACGTATTTTCTTTGGAATTAGTGATGACATTGCTTTCTGCGAAAAAAGGTATTTCTACACAATTTAAATCATGAGTATGCTATTGGTCAATCACTTGATCAGTTTGGCAGTATGTCGATACAGATCATGTAATGCTTTACCATCAAGTAAGACGGTATCATCACGTTGATCATCAGAAACTTTGTTTTCTAGGTTTTTGTCTGGTTTCTTGTCGGAGCTCATAGATTTGTTCTATCCACCAAGTATAGAAAAAAGTGTCGATTTACATCCAAATTCATACAAGTAGATTTATTTTCCTTGATCAACTGATCCAAGATATGGCAATTCTTCCAATCGATGGAGGCCGTTATGGTACTGCCGAGATGAAGGAGATTTTTGACGATCAAAAAAAGATAACATATCAACTAGACATAGAGGCAGCAGTTGCCTTGTCTCAATCAGAGATAAACATGATTCCAAAGGATGCAGCCTTGAACATATCAAAGATGGCAAGGTCTGGAAAGATTTCAGTAAAGAGAGTAAAACAGTTAGAAGCAAAAAGTGATCACGATACAGCAGCTCTGGTAGAAGCTCTAAGCGAAATTTGTAAACCATCTGCAAAACCTTGGATACACTATGGTTTGACTAGCAATGATCTAGTTGATACAAGTAATTCATTACAGATTCGCGATACTTTACGAATCATAAGGCCAAAGGTCGCAAGATTGGCTATCATTTTAGCAGACCAAGCAGTCAAGTACAAGAAACTACCAGCAGTCGGAAGAACCCATGGCCAGCATGCAAGCATCATTTCATTTGGTCTAAAGTTTGCAAACTGGGCACTTGAAATGTCAAGCCATGTGGAAAGAATTGAAGAATTAAAGAAAAGAGCTCTTATCTGTAAAACACTTGGTGTTGTTGGAACAGGTTCTCTTATGGGTGCAAAAGCTTTGGAGGTGCAAAAAAGAGTTGCAAAGAAGCTAGAATTGTACCCAGCAGATGTCACCACTCAAATAATTGCACGTGAAAGATATACAGAATTTATTTTCGACATGGCATTGATAGGATCTACACTTGAAAAAATGGCAGTAGAGATTCGCAACTTGCAGAGAACCGAGATAGCAGAGGTTGCAGAATCTTTCAAGAAGGGACAAATGGGAAGTAGTGCAGTTCCAGTAAAGAGAAATCCAGTAAAAAGCGAACGGGTAACATCGCTTTCAAAATTGTTGCGTAGTCAGATATCAGTGGCCTTTGAGAACATTCCTTTGTGGCATGAAAGAGACTTGACAAACTCTGCAAATGAGAGATTCATCCTTCCTACTAGTGCAATCTTACTTGATGAGATGCTTGAGACCATGACAAGAATCATCAAATCTCTATTTGTAAACGAGGAAAAAATACGAAAGAATCTTGAAATCACAAGAGGTCAAATATTTGCAGAATTTGTTCTTGATGCATTAATACAGAAAGGTGTCCCAAGATTTGAGGCATATCGAGACATACAACGAGTAGCATTTGCATCTTCAGAGGACGAGACAGACTTTAGAGAGGCAGTTAGAAATGACAAGGCATTCTCATCTCATTTGACTGATAAAGAAATAGACAGAATCTTTGTTCCAGAAAACCACCTAGGTGCATCATTAGACATAATAAAGAATGTATCAAACAAAGTCAGAAATTCATGTTCCAAGTTTTCTTGACTTTTAACAGATTTTTGTGAATCAGAGAACCATATTGCATTGCTTTTTTGAGTTTTAGTGCAGACTCTTCTGGAACTCCAATTGATATTGCAAGTTTTCTAACAATGTGTTTTCTGACAAGATCATCCTTGTCTTTTATTTTGTATTCCAATGGAATGTTTTTTGCAAATTCTACAAACTTTTCAGATAAGAATGGTTGTACTATTTTTACTCCAAACTCAGATGTGATTTTGTTCACTGCCTTCATCATTCTTGTCTCATTGTCTAGTTTATCCTTCATCATCTCAAGAACTATATCATTTCCTTCGGAGATTGAATCTCTGTAAGCGTTATACCCACAGAAGAGCTCATCTATGCCATTTGCAGTAATCACTTGGTCAATTTTGTGTGTTTTTGCAAGTTTTGCCACATAATAAAATGCAATACAGTTTTCATTCCAGGATAAATTATCCACATTGATTGTATCCCAGATCTTTCTTGCTGCATCTGAAAATGTTTTCTCGGAAATTATTTCCACTTCATGATTCATACCAAGAACTTTTGCCATTTTTGTTGAAAACTCAATATCATGAGAATCCTCAAAACCCATTGTGAGAAGCAATACATCATAACCTAGATCTTGGCAAATTTTTGCCAAGAGGCAGCTATCAACTCCACCAGAAAATGACACGCCCATCTTTGAGTCCTTTACTCTTTCAATGGCCTGAATCATTTGTGTGTGTAATTCTTTTTCAAGTTCGGATATTGCAGTTACCATTTTTACATTAGACTCACTTTGAGAGTTAAATATAGGATTCTGTAAAAGTAAGAGAATGCACAAGTTATCAGAAGAGCAGATCAAGGCAGAATTGCAAGGATTACAAGGATGGAGTGTAGTAAATGGAAAACTACACAAAGATTTCGTATTTGATGACTTTATCGGAGCTTTTGGTTTTATGTGCAAAGCTGCAATACACATAGAAAAGATGAATCACCATCCGGAATGGTTTAACGTATACAACAAGATTGCAATAGACTTGGTGACTCATGATGCAGGAGGCATAACACAGAACGATGTATCCCTTGCAAGAACTCTAAACTCATTGAAATAGCATTGTCATAACACCTGTACAGAATTTATATACGGATTGAGCAGAATTTTTCAAATGTCAACAGGCTCTACAATTCTAGATTCGGATTTTAAGTACATTGACGGCAAAGGAAATCTTTTGAAAAGTAGAACCGAGCTCTCAATAGCACAGATGCTAGAATTTTTACAAATGGAATACCAGTATGATTATCCTATAACTCTAAAAAATGGAAAGAAGGTAAATGTTGATTTTAAGACAGACAAGGGCTTGATTGAAGTAATAGATACCGAAATAGATATTGCAAAATACAAAGAACTCAAAGCAGAACTATCAGATGTCAAGATAATCGCATTAGGACATCCAAAATTTGCAGCAAGACTATCAGAATTACAAGACATCATCTTATACAAGACCCAGGAAGTACAGACAGGTTCCATATTCATGGAGGATCCTTCGTTTGCATTTGATTATGCGCACATACTTCCATTAGTAGAAAAATGTTCAATTCTGCATGGACATACATCGTCTGTAACCGTAGAACTGGTTGGACAGATGAAGAATAATCTATTGATGGACTTTGGAGAAGCAAAGAAGATAATCAAGGAAGTCATCTCAGTGTTGGATCATAAATTTTTCATCAACGAGAGATATTTAATCAAAGAAGATGGTGAGCATTACAATATTGGGTTTGACGGTCCAAAGGGAAGATTTGATCTCCAAGTACCAAAGAACACAACCTATCTTTTGAGGGGAGAGGCAACTGTTGAAAACTTGTCAACAGAATTAATCAAACTGCTTGTTCCAAAGATGCCAAAAAATATTGAAGCTGTAGGAGTCTACATTTATGAGGGCTACAACAAGGGGGCTCATATCATTTCACAAATCTCAAAGATCTAAGACATGGAACCAACTATCAAGGAAACTGCTTGGAATCCTGAGATTGAAAAACAAATTCTAAAACAGTGGGAAGAGTCACGCATCTACGATTTCAAACCAGAAGGAGACGTATTTGTAATTGATACACCTCCGCCATATCCATCAGGTAGACCATGGCACATTGGTGCAGCATCACATTATGCCCAGATAGACATGATTGCAAGAACTGCAAGAATGTTTGGAAAAAAAGTCCTATTTCCAATAGGAATTGACAGAAATGGTCTTCCTGTCGAGATGTATACAGAAAAAAAACACGGAATCAGGATGCATGAGACAGAAAGGGGAGAATTTCTCAAGCTTTGTGCTACAGCATTAGACGATTTAGAGGCAGAGATGATACAAATTATGAAAAGTCTTGGCCTCAGTGGAAACTTTGCAGAATATTACAGAACAGACTCTGAGAAATATCGTACGCTAACACAATCTACATTCATTGAGATGTGGAAAAAGGAACAGATCTATCTTGCAAATAGACCCAACAACTATGATTGGGTAACAGGAACTACCATAGCAGATGCCGAGATAATCTATGAAGATATTCCTACCAAGCTAGTTCACATGAAATTCAAGGTAAAAGAATCTGAAAAAACCATAATCATTGCAAGTACTAGACCAGAATTGTTATGTGCATGCCAGACAGTGATCGTAAATCCAGAAGATGAACGATATACAGACGTCATTGGTAAAAAGGTAACAATTCCACTGATAAACAGAGACGTAGAGATCAAGACACACCTTTCTGCTGAAAAAGAATTTGGTTCGGGTGCAGTGATGGTTTGTAGTTATGGTGACCAAAATGATGTTGCATTATTCCGAGAACTCAAACTAGAAGAGATTGCAGCAGTTGGAATGAATGGTAGAATGAAAGATGTTGCAGGACCCTATGCAGGTCTAAAAGTGAAACAGGCAAGAGAGAAGATCATAGAAGATTTGCAAAATCAAGGTCTTGTAGAAAAAATAGAAAACATCAACCACCGAACTCCAATATCTGAGAGAAGCAAGACTGCAATTGAAATTATTTCCATGGAAGAATATTATCTAAAACAAAAAGACTCTGTAGATAAAATAAAGGAACTCGGTACAAAAATAGACTTTCATCCTCCAATGCACAAGCAGATTTTGATGAACTGGCTAGAGTCAATCTCGATTGATTGGCCAATCTCAAGAAGGAGGTTTTATGGAACCGAGATACCTATCTGGTACTGTAAAAAGTGCAACGAGCCACACGTACCAGAACCTGGAAAATATTATAGACCTTGGAAGGACCCAAGCCCCATACCAAAGTGTACCAAGTGTGATTCGACAGAATTTGTAGGAGAACAACGCACCTTTGACACCTGGATGGACTCTAGTGTATCACCACTTTACATCACCAAATACAAGCAAGATGAAGAATTTTTCAAAAAAACATATCCTACCACCATAAGACCCCAGTCAAAAGACATCGTCCGCACATGGTTATACTATACAATACTACGATGTGAACAGCTCACTGGCAAGACCCCATGGAATGACGCATGGATAATGGGATATGGTGTAGACGAACACGGTACCAAGATGAGCAAAAGCAAGGGAAATGTAATTGATCCTTTACCAGTCATACAAAAATTTGGAGCAGATACGTTCCGATTCTGGAGTGCAAGCGAGATAAATCTAGGATATGATTTTAGATGCTCTGAGCAAAAGATAGAGACAACTAAAAAATTCCTAAGCAAACTTTGGAATGTTTCAAGATTTCTTTCTGGATTTTCAGTGATAAAATCTGGAAAGCCCAGTCCTTCTGACAAGTGGATATTATCTGAGCTTGACAAGGTAATTGCAGAATGCAAGAAAGGGTACAGTGAATACAACTTTTTTGTTCCAGCTACTGCGCTAAGAGAATTTACTTGGAATCTTTTTGCTGCACACTATATTGAAATAGTAAAGGGAAGAGCATACAGTTCAGGATTTACAGAAGAAGAGCGAGACGGAGCAATATTTACACTTCACAAGGTCTTGTCGTCAGTTTTGATACTGCTTGCACCAATTACGCCTTTTATCACAGATTACCTCTGGCAGAATCTTTATTCTAAAAATACTGTACATCACGAAAAGTTTGTAGAACCTGAAGGTCATGAGGACTGGACAAGCCACACAAAGGAAATAACTGAATTCAATTCCGAAGTATGGAACAAGAAAAAGAGTATGAACCTATCACTAAAAGATACGATAGAGATTGCAATTCCTGCAAGCCTGGAGCCATTTGCAAAAGACCTCAAAGCTATGCACAACATAGTTTAGGGAACAAATATACTCAGAGCTTAAATAATATACGATGCATATTTTGTACAATGCCACGAATTACACATTTTGATATTCCTTCTGACAACCCAGAGAGAGCACAAAAATTCTACCAGAATACATTTGGATGGAAGTTTGACAAGTGGGACGGTCCCATGGAATATTGGATGATACGAACTGGAGACGATAGCCCAGCCCGGAATTAATGGAGGCATGGCAAGAAGGATGCCAGGTCAGATAGGCATGACAAATACTATCGAGGTTCCATCCATTGATGAATACATAAGCAAGGTCCAGTCAAGTGGAGGCCAAGTGTTGATGCCAAAGACGCTAATTCCAGGAGTAGGTCATTATGCAACATGCATGGATACAGAGGGAAACATTTTTGGAATGATCCAGATGGATCAAAATGCAAAATAAAAATTCAGCATGTACACAGCGCAAACATGTTTTGATCAAAATTCTATCAATATGATAATTATTTCAGGGAGATAACTTTAGTAATAATTTTGCAACGTTTGAACCAATCCTTTTTACTTGGTCCTCTTGTTTTTTGTCTTTTAGAGTTCCATCAGCATTGAATACTTCATGGGCTTTGCTTACTGCAATCTGATCTGGAATTACAAGTACACTGATATTTTCAAGAATTGCACGCACATGAACCAAACCACGAAGACCGCCAAGACCGCCAAGAGATGTACTCATTATTCCTGCAACCTTACCCTTGAAACAAGCAAGAGGTTCTTCACCTTCAGACGGTCTAGATACCCAATCAATAGTATTTTTCAGAACACCTGATATCGAGCTGTTATACTCTGGTGCTGAAATTAAGAATCCCTGATGCGACAACATCAGATCCTTTAGTTTTTTTGCATTAGATGGAAGCCCTTGTTGTTGCTCCAGGTCTCCATCATAAAGAGGCATGGCAAAATCTCGAAGATCAATCACAGTAACATCTGCACCACCCTCCAGTGCACCTGTTGCCGCAATCTTTACTAGTTTTTTGTTAAACGAGTCAGCACGGGTACTTCCTGCAAATGCAAGAATTTTTGGCTTTGTCAATTATGATATGACGTGATCATAGTTTAACAAGTTTTCCCCGCCATGGATGGATTCATGCATGTGATGTTCTTTAAATAATAATTTCATCTTTCACAAAGAGTTGAAGGCCATAATCATTAGAAAGCATGGAGGACCTGAGGTCTTATCATATGAACAAGTTCCAGACCCTATTGTCCAAAAAGGACATGTTCTTGTAAGAGTGAAATATTGTGCGGTAAATCACTTGGATATTTGGGTAAGAAACGGAATTCCCGGCAAGACAATATCATTTCCACACATCCTAGGTTGTGATATCAGTGGTACATTGGAAGAAGGATTTGGAAATTTCAAAAAGGGGGAAAAGGTGGTTGTGTATCCTGCAATAGACAGCAAAGTTCCTAGAGTATCTTTTGGAATCATAGGTGGATTTGGAAAATACAAAGGTGGATATGCAGAATTCATTCAAGTTCCAAAGAAGAACATAATAAAAAAACCAGATTGGTTTTCAGATCAAGAGGCTGCTTCAATCAATGTGTCATATCTTACGTCGTGGAACATGTTAGAAAAATCAAAATGCAAAAAAGGTGATACCATTCTAATCTGGGGTGCAAATAGTGGAGTAGGATCTGCTGCAATATTACTTGCAAAAGCAAAAGGCTTGAAGGTCATTACAGTTGCATCAGACAAGAACAAGATGACATTTGCAAAAAAACTTGGAGCAGATTTTGTAATAGACAGAAATACCAAAGATGTAGAATCAGAGGTACTTAGACTTACAAACCAGACAGGAGTGGATGCGGTAATAGATCATGTCGGAGCAAAGACATGGTNTGCTTCAATCAATGTGTCATATCTCACGTCGTGGAATATGTTAGAAAAATCAAAATGCAAAAAAGGTGATACCATCCTAATCTGGGGTGCAAATAGCGGAGTAGGATCTGCTGCAATATTGCTTGCAAAAGCAAAAGGCTTGAAGGTCATCACAGTTGCATCAGACAAGAACAAGATGACATTTGCAAAAAAACTTGGAGCAGATTTTGTAATAGACAGAAATGTCAAAGATGTAGAATCAGAAGTACTTAGATTTACAAACCAATTGGGAGTTGATGCANCTGCAATATTGCTTGCAAAAGCAAAAGGCTTGAAGGTCATAACAGTTGCATCAGACAAAAATAAAGTAAGATTTGCAAAAAAACTTGGAGCAGATTTTGTAATAGACAGAAATACCAAAGATGTAGAATCAGAGGTACTTAGATTTACAAACCAGATAGGAGTTGATGCGGTAATTGATCATGTCGGAGCAAAGACATGGCCTGTAAGCCTTGAAGTTCTCAAGATAAAAGGAAGGATGATTGCGTGTGGTACCACAACTGGAGGAGAGGCAATGGTAAACATTAGATCGTTTTACAGTAAAGAGGCCCAGATAATTGGAGCATATCTTGGATCAAAATCACAACTTGTTGCACTACACAAATTTATGAAATCAAAGAAGATCAAACCAGTAATTGATAGCATATTTGATCTAAAGGACGCCAAAATTGCGCATCAAAAGATGGAAAAAAGCAACCAGTCAGGAAAGATATTGTTACAAGTATCTAACTGACAAACTTTCTACAATCACAATCAATAACAAGGCAAGTTTCGCTGTGTCGTATATGGTCATCTAGGCCATGGCCACAGCTTACATTCTTACATGTGTGCCTACTTTTTTCTCGCTCTACAACCTTTCTGGCTATTTGATTTGCCTGTTCTTTTGAATATCCCTTTTTGTCAATGTAGTAATGTACTACTCTATTGTAGAGTTCATTGGGATCAAATGTATGACTCACACTGATAGAAAATAACGTCACTCAAACTATTAGTTCTTTAGTTGGCTTGTGCTTCTCTTTCACGCATTATGTTCAAGGCAGAACCTGCTTGGAACCATTTTATTTGAAAGTCATTGTATGAATGCTTGAGTGCAATCTCATCTTTTGTTCCGTCTTTGTGATTTAGTATGCATCTGATATTTTTTCCAGGTTGCATATTGGATAGATCAAGAATGCTTATTTTATCAGACTCTTGGACTTTATCATAATCAGATGGATTGACAAAAGTGAGTGCAAGTACTCCTTGTTTCTTTAGATTAGTTTCATGTATACGTGCAAAACTTCGTGCAATAACTGCGGCACATCCAAGATATCTTGGAGACATGGCGGCATGTTCTCTGCTACTACCTTCTCCATAATTATTATCGCCAATTACAATCCATTTTAGTCCCTTCTCTTTGTATTGTCGTGCTATGACCGGAAACGATTCTGTGTTTCTGTTTAGTTGATTCTTTCCCTTGCCAACATCATCGGTAAATGCATTAACTGCACCAAGGAAGATGTTGTCACTAATTTTGTCTATATGACCACGCAATGACAACCATGCACCTGCCGGAGAGATATGATCTGTTGTGCATTTTCCTTTTGCCTTTAATAAAAGTGGCAATTCCACAAAATCTTTACCATCCCATTTCAGAAATGGTTCTAGTTTTTGCAGTCTTCCGCTTGCAGGATTGATAACTACTTGAATTTCATCAGGATTTGCAGCTGGTGGAACGTAGATTTGTCCCACATTTGAGAATCCTTTGGATGGTACCTCTGCTGCTTTTTTCGGCGGCTCTAGTTTGAATTCTTTTCCGTCAGAACCCTTCAGTGTATCTTTTAGCGGATTAAATGAGAGTCTTCCACCAAGAGCAAGTGCCACAATTAATTCAGGACTACCCATAAAGGCCATTGTCTCTCTTCTGCCGTCATTTCTTCCAGGGAAATTTCGGATTAAATGATGTCACAATAGTATTTGGCTCTCCAGGTTTTATCTCAGGTCTATTCCATTGTCCTATGCATGGACCACAAGCATTGGCTAGTACGGTTGCTCCAATTTCATTTAACGTATGCATCTGTCCATCGCGTTCAATTGTTGCTCTAATTTGTTCTGAGCCTGGAGTTACAAGAAGAGGAATTTTCACATTCATTCCGTGAGATTTTGCTTGTTCTGCAACAGATGCAGCTCTTGTCATATCCTCATAAGATGAATTGGTGCAGCTTCCAATAAGAGCAACAGAGATAGTATCAAGATATTTGTTTTGTTTTACATCTTCTGCAAGTGCAGATATTGGCCTTGCAAGGTCTGGCGTGTGCGGGCCTGCAATGTATGGCTCCAGTGCAGATAGATCAATCTCTATTACTTTATCAAAATATTTTTCTGGATTTTGTTCTACTTCAGGATCTGCCACAAGAATATCTCTGTGTTTGTTTGCAATATCTGCAATTTGTTCGCGATTAGTGGACTTGAGATAAACTTCCATTTTATCATCATATGGAAACACAGAGCATGTTGCGCCGATTTCTGCACCCATGTTTGTTATGGTAGCTTTGCCAGTACAGCTGATTGACTTGGTACCAGGTCCAAAGTATTCCACTATGGCATTTGTCCCGCCTGATACTGTAAGCTTCCATGCTACATACAATATGATGTCTTTTGGAGCAACCCAGCCGTTTAGCTCTCCTTTTAGATGTATACCAATTCTTTTAGGATACAAGAGTTCCCATGGAAATCCTGCCATTACCTCAGTTGCATCCAGTCCTCCTACTCCAATAGCAAGCATACCTAGACCACCTGCATTTGGAGTGTGAGAGTCAGTTCCAATCATTAATCCACCAGGAAAAGCATAATTTTCCAATACAACCTGATGAATAATTCCCGCACCAGGCTTCCAGAATCCTATTCCATATTTTCTTGAGGATGATTCTAGAAACTTGTAGACCTCACTGTTTTCATCTAGTGCAACTTTGATATCTACATCTCCACTAACTTTGGCTCGAATAAGATGATCACAGTGAACAGTTGTTGGAAGTGTGCTTCGTTTAAGACCTGATTGCATGAATTGTAAAATCACCATTTGTCCTGTGACATCTTGCAGTGCAACTCTATCTGGTCTAAGAAATGAATAGCTTTTTCCTGGTTCTAGATCTTTTGCACTTTCAATATCATCAAGATGGCCAACTAGGATCTTTTCAGTTAGAGTAAGCGGCCTGTTGACTAGTTTTCTATATTTAGAAATGTTCTCTTCAATTTTTTTGTAAACCTTTGAAACTAGTTCTGGAGTTGTCTCTATTTCCATTACAATAACAGTATACAATCGATTTGAATTTAATATAAACGGTATTCCAGTAATTTAATCTGTAGATCTAGTTCTTCTTTTTAATCATGCTTACAAAGTATTTGTGAAGTGAAATATCCCCTGTAAGCTCAGGATGAAATGAAGTACCTAGTATGTTGCCTTGTTTTACTGCGATTATCTTTTCATTAAACTTGGACAGCACTTCTACATCCTTACCTATTTCTATGATTGAAGGCGCACGAATGAACACTCCTGGAAACTTTGGAATTCCAATCTTATCCATCGAGATTTCAGATTCAAACGAGTCCTTTTGTCTGCCAAAGGCATTTCGTTCTATTTTCACATCAAGAAAGTCTAGCAATGGCTGGTCCATTTCGCCAACTACCCTATCTTTTGCCTTTTTTGAAAGCAGTATCATACCTGCGCATATTCCAAATACAGGCATTCCACTTGCAATCTTTTCTTTAATTTTCTTTAACGAGCCATTGACAAGAGAGAGAGTANCCAAAGGCATTTCGTTCTATTTTCACATCAAGAAAGTCTAACAATGGCTGGTCCATTTCTCCAACCACTCTATCTTTTGCCTTTTTTGAGAGCATTATCATACCAGCGCATATTCCAAATACAGGCATTCCACCNAGAGAGCGTGCCTATCACAGTGCTTTCCCCACCCGGTATTACCAGTCCATCAAGATCAGATATTTGTTCAGGAGTTTTAACCTCAGTTACAATACCTTCCATACCTAGTTCTTCAATTGCCATCTTTGTTGCAAGTATGTTTTCTGCAACATCGCCTTGAACTGCTAGAATTCCTATGTTAATTCCGCTCATGCTGTGCTACCACGTTCTTGCATTCTAAGCTCAAGATTCTTTGTGTCCAATCCTAACATTGATTGTCTTTCATCAATCATTTTTTGTGCTTCTTTTACCTTGTCTGGATCTTCCCAGAATGTTGTTGCTAAAACTATTGCTTGTGCTCTTTCTTTTGCGTCGTCAGCTTTGAATATTCCAGATCCTACAAACACTCCGTCACAACCCAGAGTCATCAAGTATGCAGCATCGGCAGGAGTTGAGATTCCTCCCGCTGCAAAGTTGACAACTGGCAATCTACCCAAACTTGCAGTCTGTTCCACAACAGAGTATGAGACTTTCAACTCTCTTGCAACACTTATCAAGTCTTGTTCATCACCTGCATCATAGATTGATTTTATACGTCGTAGTTCGGTGTTTACATTTTTAATATGAATAACTGCTTCTGCAACATTGCCAGTTCCTGGTTCTCCCTTTGTTCGAATCATTGCTGCACCCTCTTCTATTCTTCTGAGAGCTTCACCAAGATTTCGTGCACCATTTACAAATGGACTAGTGAAATCCCATTTCCAAATGTGACGGTTTTCATCAGCAGGAGTTAAAACTTCAGATTCATCAATCATGTCTACATTTGTTTCTTGCAAAACCATTGCCTCGTATACATGACCTATTCTGCATTTTGCCATGACTGGAATTGTTACAGAATCCATAATCTCTTGAATAATTCTAATACTTGCAGTTCTTGCAACACCGCCAGCTTTTCTTACATCAGATGGAAGTTTATCCAAAACCATTACTGCAACTGCTCCAGCGTCTTCTGCAATTTGAGCTTGCTCAACAGTTGTAACATCCATCACCACTCCATTTTTGAGCATGTGAGCAAAACCACGTTTTAGTGTGGAAGTTCCTCTGGTAGTACCAAATGATCCTATCTTTTCCTTTACTACCCCTTTAGTATCGCCCAAATCGCCGGAAAGTGGAATCATGAGATTTGATCGAGTCTTACGCTATTTATTTTATTATTTCTGCAATTACAGCGTCCAAGCTGTCTTGGACCTGGCCTATCAACGGAGGAATGAATTCCTGAGTGGAATTCTGGTCAGGCCACTGTACATTGATGGATTTGTCATTAAGTGTAACTTGTAATCCATATTTTTCATACTCGTCTAGATCACTTTTTACGGGAAATGTTGTTGTTGGAATTTCCATAAATCCAGTCTCTTTTATCAGGGCAGTCAGTCTCTTGACCTCATCTTTTGACAGCNACTTTTTACTGGATAGGTTGTTGTTGGAATTTGCATAAATCCTGTCTCTTTTATCAATGCAGTAAGTCTCTTGACTTCATCTTTTGATAGTTGATATTTTTTATCAGGCTCAGAATAGCCGTTTTTTGTGAGACTATAGGTAGTTTGACCATCATTTGATATTGTTAAAACTTCGGTTGTATCAGCACCAATGCTCTGTGTCAGACCAAATGAGNATAGCCATTCTTTGTGAGACTGTAGGTAGTTTGGCCATCGTTTGATATTGTTAAAACTTCGGTTGTGTCAGCTCCAATGCTCTGTGTTAGGCCAAATGATATTTTTTTTAGGTGTTGTTTGCTATATTCTATTGATATAACGTCATCAGCATTAACTGCAACATTTGGAATTTCGGGTCGAAGAAGTGTTGGTACCACAATGAAAAGAGCAGCAAGCACTGGAATTGCCCCCAATATTATGATTATAGGTCTAACCAAGTTTTACTCCCCAAGTTATCAGAGTCTGATTTAGGCATGTAATTGATCAAGATACAGAAATTATGACATGCAATTTTCTTGTAACAATCCAACGCTCAAAAAGAGTTATGATGGTACCAATAAATCTTCAGAAGTCAAGTAAATTAAAATTCAAGTGCATTTATGGTCATTACGTGGGGTCGTAGCCTAGCCTGGTATGGCGACAGTTTAGATCACATGATCACCGCTAAGGGCTCCAGTGGTTTCACAAGCTTCACTGACGCAAGGATGATGTACAGTTTGGAGCTGTAGTGACCCGTGTGTCGCCGGTTCAATTCCGGTCGGCCCCACCATCCGATCTCTCTCCGCTAGATAACAGTTATAAGGAAAAAGGCACCTAGTATTTCTGCTAGGGGAGATAGGATTTGAGTTTTACAATATCAAAAATACATCGAGGTAGACTGAATTGAGCAGAGGCAATTTCCCAACATTTGGAGCCTCTAAAACTGGAACTTTTGTTTCCACTCTGAAAAATTATAATCTGCCACCTTTCATTTTAGAAAAAATTGCTGCAGACTGTAAATCAGATCTGGTCAGAAAAGGCAGAATTGAAGAACGCTTGCAAAGCATGAATGATTCCGCTCTTGAACTTTTACACAAGGTTTTTGTTGATTGTCACGAAGATTCCTCCGGCGTATACGCCAACTATCGATTTTTTGCATACATCTCAAGCATGTTCCACAAGTGTGAAATTTTGTTAAACGAAAAAATCCCAGGTCATTCTGGCAAAGTCTACAAGGTACCCATCGCAGTCAAAAATAATGGAATGTACATTGCAGTTGGTTTTAACAAATCTTCAGGCGGCCCAACAACAAAAAGAGAGGCCATCAAGTTTTATGAAATGGTTGACGATATCAAGAAAGGAGAGCATGGAAATCAGCTCTCCGAAGGAGTTTTCGGATCCTCAGTCGGATTTGATGGAGAGGCACTTGTTACCTTGGAAAAGCTAAGTACAACTCGAAAGAAAGATCCACAAAATAAAATAGATTTCAAGACAGCTAGTTTTCAAGACAGAATATACTCTGTCACAAAGTGCTAGTGCTTCTTTTTAGCAGGGCAGAATTTTAAGTGGACTTGTTTTTCAACAGTCAGCGTAGTTTCATTTTCATGAAATAGTTTCTTACCACAATCTGGACAAATAAATTCTGGCATAAAAAAACTCCAAACCACTTACTTATAGTCTTTTAGGAGATAAAAAATATCAAAATGGATCATTCTACTATAACCGTAAACTAGAAGTATCTATAGTTGCAAACAGAGCATCTTTGTCTGTTTGTTTGTTATTGGCATCATAGTGTTCATAGGGCAACGATGCAAAGAGATGCTTGTCCCATATATCATGGACTAGTTCCTTGTAATTTTTGTATCCAGCTTGTCTTAGAAACTCATGAGCAAGTTCATGTGAGACCTTCGAGCAATTAGTTTCCATTAGAAATTTCAAGTCATCTTTTTGTGGACTCTTGCTCCATAGGACCATGCCAAAATTATCTGCAAAATATCCCTCACATGTACAGTCAGTCCAAATAGGCCTAAAGTACGTCAGATAGAAATGAAAGATATCTCTTCCCCTATCAGCATGGTCATCAAGCAAAGCAGGTGTATCTACAATCCTGAATTTCCCTCTAGATCTGACTACCATCTCNCTTACTTCTGGATCTTACTATCATCTCATCTGCCTGAACCTCGACTTTTTGCGAAAAAGTCTTTTCAATCCAAACCTTGTAGAACTGTGCCATCTTTGTAACGTACTCAAATTCCCATTTTTTATTTTCCAGGTCTTCCTCTTTTACCAAGAAAATGAAATGAAGTAGCATGTGATGAAAAGATTATAACGCAATTAAAAGTTCTTTGAATAAAAAATTAGAGTACTCTATGGTGTAGTGTTCAAAAAGATGGGTAAAATTTTTCCACAGAGACTTAACTTTGACCTTCTATTCCCATCAGGGTTAGAGTTGAGCGAATCTTCTCTATTTTACGAATTTTCCAAGTGATTATTTCTCTTAATGCTTCCACTGTTGGAGATTCGATCTTTGCGAGAATATCGTAGGCCCCGAAGGTACCGTGAACTTCCTTGACTCCGTTGATTGCTTTCAGCTGAGAGATTATTGATTCCTCAGAGCCAAGTTCACAATTTATTAGCACATATGCAGTTGCCATGGTATACCTATACAACGCAAATATATCAATAGATCTGTTTTCTCTTCGTAAATCAAAGATTATATCATAGTTGAAAATTGAGAACTAGATTTTTTGGATGAATTTCGGAGGTTCTTTTGATTTTTGGCATTTTTGAAAAGTTTAGGAAAAAAGAATGTTCCCCGGTTCTGACTCACATAGAGTCATTGGTACGTTAGCCTTAATCCTCATCTTGTTCTATTACCGGGGTGCCCTGTAGCACGGCTGGGTGGACCAAAAATCATATTTCATCATCCCAGTCCGTCTGCGTGCTGTATTGGGGCGATTGATTATTTTCCAGGCAGTAATTTATTGTGATTGATTAGAATCGGATGAATTTGAGCGTGTTTTTGAAGTCTGTGCATCTCTTTTTCAGAAACAATATTGTAATATGCACAAATCCCCCAAGAAAAACATCAAATTGGAAAAAAAGTGCCTACTCTGTGGTTGTAAAGACCACAAGTTAATTGGTTGTAACCGACATCTGTCTAAGCATTGTAGCTGTTTCCAAAATGATTCTCAAAGGTAAAACAAACCATCAAGATAAAAGATCAGTGAGTTTGATCTCAAACCCAGCTACTGGAGTTCTAAGCTTGAAATTGTCAGCAACTTTTGCATCCATTTCACCTAGTGAACCAAGTTTCTTACCATTAACCACAATACTGCCAGTTCTTCCATCAACAAACATGGATTCCTTTTGTGGTACGGTGTTACAGGATAAATTAAAACCAGTTTTAAGAAATGATTGTAAAACAGATTTTACTTCTGTAAAGTTGACATCTTTATGTGCACTAAGACAGGACAAATGAATTCCTTCTTTAATTGGTGAATCTTTTTCAAATATAGTTCCAATCTCAAATATTTTTTGAGGATATGATTCATGAATATTTCTTGACAACACTTCCATCATACCAGGAAGCAACATGTCACGCAAAATAATGTGTTCTTGACTTTTTGAATCAGCGACAGATATTATCTTGGACGATTCTCTACCAGTTTTGTCATATAGAATTTCTTTGCTTGTAAGCTCAAAGTTCATCACTTCAAGATACCCTAGTCCAATCATAAGTGAGCGAACAGTCTCAAGTGTCTTTGTGGTATGATTTCTCTCACCTGCTGAGACGGACTCAGGCATCGTAGGTGCCAGATTTTGAATTCCATATCCAAGAGCAACTTCTTCTACGAGGTCCATCACTCCAAAGATATCGGTTCTATATCTTGGAATTGTACATACAATTTTTTTGCCTCTCAACTTTGCATCCAGTCTACTTTTTTTGAGAGACTTTACTATGAGCTGGTTTGATATCTCAATTCCCAGGGTCTTGTTTACAAGTTCTGGCTCAAGTACAAGATCTCTAGATTTTAGCACAGGAGTAGCGTTTCTCGANTACTATGATCTGGTTTGATATCTCAATTCCTAGTGTCTTGTTTACAAGTTCTGGCTCTAGTACAAGATCTCTAGATTTTAGTACAGGAGTAGAGTTTCCCGCTCCAGTTATTTTTACTGAATATAGTTCAAATCCTGCAATCTGTAAAGTATTTGCAACAACTGCAAGCACTCCCTCTGCAGCATTCTTGTCAGTTGCAGTAACCTCTACAAGTAAATTGCGTGTCTTTGTATTCATTTCTGTAAGTTTTGCATTAACAATAGGAGGAAGCGATATAGTTTTTCCATCCGAATCTACAATGACCGGAACCTTGGCATGTCCTTCCAAGGTGTTCTTGTATTTTTTTCCTGTCTCTGTTTTTTCTAGTATATCTTTTACAGTCATTGATGCATCAGATTCAAGAGGAACAAAGCTGTGCTCCTGTGTTACAGTTTTGTAGTATAACGGGAATTTTATTTTTTCAAGATCATGTATTCCAATAGATGCCTTCTTTCGTCGTCTACCTAATCCATTATGGAGATCTTCTTGCATTGTAATTATTTGTCGAATTGTTTCATCATCTAGCTTGCCATTTCTTGCCTCTATTGCTGTGACATATGGTCGTATTTTGGATACAGAAGGATCTGCTTTTATGAAATATTTTCCATTTTTGATTTTCAATACAGGCATACCAAGTTTTATTCCAAGTAATCCCTGGAGACCTGTAATAATTCCATAATCAGTAGAATAATCTGGCCTGTTTGGGCTGTATTCTACGTTAATGTGATCAGCTGTCTCATCTTCAATATCTAATCCAATGAACGGCAAAGTGTCAATAATTTTCCCCTTTGGAATGCTCCTACCTAGAATTTTTTTCATCCTGTCAAAGTATAGTGTAACTACTGGCATTTTGGCACACTCCTTAACCAACCAAATTTGTTTTCATACAACTCTCTGACATCTTCTAAGCCATATCGTAACATGGCAATTCTTTCTATCCCTCCACCCCATGCTAGAACTGGATTTTTGATTCCAAGTGGTTTTGTTACCTCTGGTCTGAAAATTCCCATTCCAAACAACTCTACCCACTTGCCAAGTTTTTCATTGTATATCATGGATTGCAGCGACGGTTCGGTATATGGAAAGAATGTTGGCCAGAATTTGATTTTCTTTATTCCCATCTTGTGATAAAATTCAGTCTGCAATCCCATCAGGTCTCGTAGTGTGACATTTTTACCAACTACAACTCCTTCTACTTGATGAAATTCTGCAAGATGTTTGTAGCTTAACTTTTCATTTCTAAACACTTTGCCTATTGAAAATAATCGTGCCTCATCGTATTTTTGGTCAGCAAGAGCTCTAATGGTTACACATGTAGTATGTGTCCTCAGAACAAGTTTTCTTGCTTCTTCATTTTGCCATTGATAATTCCAACCCTTCTTGTGTGCATCAGATACTTTTTTTATCTGATCAGGTTTTGCGATATTACTTGCTTTTACATCCTTGAGGTAAAATGTATCTTGCATCTCTCTTGCAGGATGGTCTTGTGGTGTAAAGAGAGCATCAAAGTTCCAAAAGCTAGATTGGACGTTATTTCCAATTATCTCAGAAAATCCAAGACTGACAAATATTTCTCGTACTTCATCTATTACATCTCGTAACGGGTGACTCTTTGCTGCAAATATTATTGGAGCAGCGGCTTCAACATCTATTGCTCTGACGACTTTGGCTTCCGGTTCTACTCTAGATGATGTCTCAGATACACTTTCAAAATCAATGTTATCTGGTACGGTCTTGGCAGTTTCCATACCTTTTTCGGTTAGAGTTACCAAGGCAGATTTTTTTGAGCTAACAACAATAAACTCGGGTCTTTTTTTCAGTGATTCTACCGCATCCTTGTCTTCAAATTCCTCGAGAAAAGTTCCAGTAGGATTTTTCGATATGGTTTTGATAATTTTTTCCTCAGATGTGGCATCATGATATCCCTTTAACATGATCCTATTTTCATGAATCTCAACCCAACCATTCTTCTTTGCATTTGCAATAGCTGGACCAAATTCATTTTTTAGTAAATTTTTTACGTCATTCATTTCACACGAATATCCATCTAGTGATCGTAGATGGTTGATCAACTGTCTTTCAGGAAATCCCTTTTCAGATGCTTCAATTCCCCTTTTGCCAAGTGTTACAAGATTTTTTTCGGATTCTACAACACTGGCTAGATCCTTGAACTTGAGCCATTCAATACCTCGTCGTATCTGGTCTAGTGAAAGTTTTGTCACAGTAGCAAGTTCTTCAGGTGTTAGACTCTTCTTGTCAATCAAGGTCTTGAGAATTTTTTGCTCAATTGGATGCAGAACTTGTGACATTACCACAAAAAGCCAAAAAGACTTTTTAAACCTTAACCTAACTAAACCATGAATGTCATCTGAAGAGTTTACAGTAACTCCTTGGAGCGTAGAAGGAGATATTGACTACGATAAACTCATGCAGAAGTTTGGCACGGAAAAGATTTCTCCTGAATTAGAGGCACGTATTGAAAAAATAACTGGCGAAGTACATCCAATGCTAAAGCTGGGTTACTTTTTCAGTCACAGAGATTTAGACAAGATTTTGACAGAATATGAGAAAGGCAACAAGTTTTACCTGTACACTGGAAGAGGTCCGTCAGGCAAGATTCACATGGGACACCTGTTACCATGGATTTTTACAAAATATCTCCAAGAAAAATTTGATGTCAATTTGATATTTCAATTAACTGATGATGAAAAATTTCTCTACAGTGATGGAAAATCAATGGATGATGTATCAAAATTTACGCAAGAAAATATTCTAGATATCATAGCCATTGGATTTGATCCAAAAAAGACAAAGATCCTAATTGATACAAAAGACATCAAAAGAATTTATCCCTTATCACTTGAGATAGCAAAAAGAATTACCTATTCTACCGTAAAAGCTGTTTTTGGATTTGAAAATTCTACAAATATAGGTATGATTGGATTTCCACCAATACAAGCAGCACCCTGTTTTTTGCCATCAATAATTGAGGGGCGCCCTACACCGGTTCTCATACCTGCAGCAATAGACCAGGATCCTTATTGGAGGGTAACAAGGGATATTGCAGAAAAATTAGGATATCCAAAACCTGCTCAAATCCACTCCAAGTTTCTACCAGGACTTGGAATGCAAGGAAAAATGTCATCCTCAATTCCAGAGACTGCCATATTTACCACAGACAGCGATGACGTGGTAGACAAAAAGATCTCAAGCACATTTACTGGTGGTCAGCCAACTGTTGAGCTTCAGCGAAAACTTGGTGCCAACTTTAACATATGTCCAGTATTTTGGTACCTGAGATACTTTTTTGACACAGAAAAAGAATCTGATGAAAGGGCAAGAAAGTGCAAGGGCGGACAATTATTGTGTGGAGAGTGCAAATGTAACCTAAAAGATGCCACCAAGCCCTTCTTGTCAGAATTCAAAAAACAGAGAGAAAAAGCAAAAGACCAAGTAGACAAATTCATGTTCGATTAGACAATATGAAAAAAGACATTACATGTACAGATAGTTATGAAGCTCAGAAACTTGCAAGTCTGATATACATAAAAGATGATAATGAAATTTTCATCAATGGTATCTTGGAGATAATTGAAAACGAAATAATAATATCTCTAAAAGACAAGTCTGCCCACAGCATACTTTTCAAAGACAGGTTTCAGGCAGAATCTTTTGCAGATTTCATCCAGTCTGTAATTGATGGCACAAATAAGATCACAGAAACCAAAGTTCACGAAGACATTGTGGAAATAACAAAAAAGTAATTTCAGACAAGAGACTTGTCCATTTCTTGGCTTACTAGTTCCTGCACCTTGAGAAAATACAATCTAGTCGTATATGGCATGTCATCGAGGTTATTTGATATGGCCATCATGAGATAACGAACCGCTCGTTTTGATATATTGAGGTTAAATTTCAGATAAAGAATTGGGTCCTGTTTTACACCAATTTTGTCCACAAGCCACGGAGGCGCCATCTCCTTTGCCTCCTCAATTACTTTGTTGTACCAGAGAGCAATATTTTCAGGATCAAGGCCTTCCTTTAGACCTGTGATATCTGACGACATTTTGCGAAACATTCGGTCTGTTAATTCTTTCAATACCTTACAAGACATTTTAGAGTTTTATGGAACCTACTCAAAGATTGAAAAGTTGTTTGTCAACTAAGTATATTGCCATTAGCATCAATCTCAGATCTCTTTATTCGTGTTGTAGAGATACGTGTACCATCCTTGGCTAGAGCCATTGGAACTACAATCACTGCAACAGGAGGAGAGTTTCTCTGAGACCGTAGCTTGTTCAGTTCTGTGCCTTTTGATGAAGTCTCTTCACTTACCACCAAAGCTTCTACTTCTTTTTCTAATACCGCAGGACCAAAATCATTGTCAAGTTTACTTATTTCATACTTGGAGTTTGGAAAATTTTCTTTGATTGTATTTTCTAGTGCCTTGTATCTTGTAGAATAATCATGGTTTGGTTTTTTTCCTTTCTTTCTTGCAAGCTCATCACTAGTCAGACCAATGATTACCTTGGATGATATTGAAAATCCATTTCGCAAGAGTTCTAGGTGTCCCTTGTGAATAATATCAAACGTGCCACCCAAAGCCACAAGTTTGAATCTAGCCATGACTATTGTATTTAGGGTCTTGTCATTTAACAAGTACTACGTTGATTTGTGGTACTGCAGAAGAAAGAGGAACTGCATCATAATTCCACACATAAGTCTCTACAAAATATGATCCTGCTGTATTTGGCTTCCAGTCTACAGATGCATTTTGAGTATCAGGTCCAAGAAATATTCCTTCATACTTTCCTATGAAATCAACTTGGCCATTGAATTGTTTGACTTGAACGTAGTAGATGAATGGCTGAGTAGAATTGAGTATATGATTTAGATTGCTAGTTATTTTCACAGATGCATTAACTGGAACAGTGGAATACGAAGTTCCATTAGGATCAGTTACCATGGTGTTACTTACAATCACCGGTAGTGTTTGAAAGTCATTCTTGGGAGTTGGTTTTGATTGATACGTGTCAGATTCTGCAACAAGCAACATATGATGTTGCTCGAGGATCTAAATCGGCAGTAACACTGAATTGTGAATCTTTTCCAGAATCAACATCAATTGGATTAGACATTCCCATTCTAACTACACGTTGAAATGCGTCATACAAAACCAGGTAGACTTTGGTGTTGAGTGATTTTTGTACACCATTATTATGCACGTTACCAGAAAGAGCCAGTTTATCAGAGACTTGTAAAAGCCCTGGTGAAATATCCAATGCTTGCTNTAGACTTTGGTATTGAGTGATTTTTGTACACCGTTATTATGCACATTACCAGAAAGAACCAGTTTATCAGAGACTTGTAAAAGCCCCGGTGAAATATCTAATGCTTGCTGTTTTGTGGATGCAGAGTCAAATGGTCCCATGTTTACTTGAACAGTGGCAATTGATGGATCAGATTGTGTAGAATAGATCATAAATGGAGATGTACCATGTGGAGGAATTACTTGGAGAAGTGTTGTTCCAGTTTTGGATTCTATAATATTAGTTCCATCACTGTTCATGAATTTGACATAGACAACCACCTTACCGATTGGAACATCATTGTCATTTTGAACCTCACCTAGTACTACAGTGGTGCCATTACTTGCTTTGTAGGAATATGTTGTTTGAGGTATTTCGGCCTTGAGACTGGTCGGAGATGGAAGATCAGCCCAGACAATATTTGTCGTAAATAATGTAATAATCAGTAAACTTGAAAGTAACAGAGTTTTCATCTATTCTAGTTCCAAAAGGGGATTAATCACATACAACATATCATAATCTATACAACATAGTTTAGAAGGTTCTACTAAACTAGCGTTAGTTGACAATAATTATAAAAAGAAGATAAAAGATTTGGTTGATTTACTTGTGTTTCTTTGCGGTAATTACACACCAGTAAATGAATCCTGGTATCAATCCTACCATCAATGGTATGTATACGCCCGCTTGACTCCAATCTTGCATATCTAAATTACCTAACCAACAAAAAACTTGCATAGTATTTAAATCCATCTTTCATGAGGCAAGCCATATCCAGATCGCCTAATTCATAACAGATCCATGGCTCTTTAAATAAAACTTGAGTGCGATTTGTAATCAAGACTTGGAGATAATAATTGAGCCGTGGAACCAACTTGTCATTCATGAAGTATTAGAGTTAAGATTTGAAGACTGGATAACTCAGATAATTGCCAGTGCAAGATCAGCCGGAGGTGGCATACCTACTATCTTTTGGGCAGGCGGAGTGTCATTTCATTTTGCAACGTTCCCAGATACAGATACCATAGTGCAAGAGAAACTAAAGGGTAGGATTCATTATTCATCAGTTACATTTGCGATAAAAGAGAAATTTGAAAAACAGATCATACGTGAAGGCGGTGCTGTTAATTTTACAGATGTAAGTCACAACGAAATTTTTAGCAAGTTAACAGATAAACTAAGATCGCAGTCAAAGTTTCATTAGCCAGGAGTTCTTCGTGATTTACGCAAGACCAAGAATCCTCCTACTACTATAAGTGCAATACCTCCGATAAAATATGGAGAAGGATATGGCGCTATTGGAAATAGAAAGATGCCAGCTGTAATCATGGCAAGATAAACAAGCATTGTTTGATCTATATCAAATACCATTAGAGTTTACTCCTTTTTTCCATACTATAAAGAATGCTAATAGTGCATTTGGCATACATTCAGAGAAGAAACCATTCAAAAAATGCAATAGTTTGCAGACATCTATGTTGCAAAATGGTTTATTTTATGCAGGTCAAGAACATGACAATAACTGAGAGCCCCATTATTCCAACAGTTACCCAACCTGCAATGATTACACTGTTCCTAGGTTTACAACTTGCAACCAGAGCTTTAGTGGAAAACATTACGCTTCATTTGTACTTGGAACAATACCGTTTATTCTCATCTATGTATTCTATAGATTACGAAAATAAAATAATAGTTTTAGAGAAGTAATATTAATTCATAAGATTTCAATTATGAACGCTTTATAGCTCGTTTTACAGATTCTCGATTCTTGAGAAGATAATTGGTAGAGTTGTTGGACTTGAAGTTCACCTTGACAATACTGCTTGTAATGAGTCTCATGAGTTTTGCGGGATGAGTCTCCACATCAAACCATTGCCATCCCAGATATTGCTTGTTGGGTAGATTTTCCTCTTCTTTTTGAACAGCTAGCTGGAGTGTCTTGAGGTATTCGGGCTTTTGGGCAAGCAATTGTACGGTGTTATTGTAATCCTGCATAGCGCTTACACACATATATACATACATACACATATACCTTTTCTCATAAACAATTAAATGCATAAAACAGAAATTTAGGCTCAAAGACCTAACTATGAAAAACTGTTTTGATATTGTCAAGGGCTTGATAAGCTGACAAAAAATGTTTAGCAATCTTGTCTTGTTCCAGATCTCAATTCTGACATTCCTAGGCGGTGCACTAGTTGGCTTGCTACTACGCAACAACAGATTTGCACGACATGCAATTTTTGGTTCTGCCATGATCGGATCTGTTTTTACAATCATGTTTTCCATTGATATCATCACGGGAAAACCCATGACGTGGATGGTTCCAAATGTGATCCCTTTCTTTGATCTTGAAATCTTTGTTGACGGAATAGCCGCATTTTTCCTTTTGATTGTAGGAATAGTTTCGTTTGCAGTATCGGTATATTCTATTGGATATTCAAAGGAATATCAAGTCAAAAAAAGAACCATGGTACTAGGATTTCTTTTCAATGTGTTCATACTTTCAATGGTTCTTGTAGTGGCATCGAACAATGCCTTTTTCTTTTTATTATTTTGGGAAGTGATGTCGCTAACATCATTCTTCCTAGTTATTTATGATCATGATAAAGAGGAAAACATCAAGTCTGGAATGACCTACCTTGTAATGACGCATTTTGGAACCGCGTTCATCTTTGCATCATTTTTGTTAGGCTACATCCAAACTGGAAGCTTTAGTTTTGATTCATTTCGTCATGATTCAGCAGGTTTTCCTTTGCTTGTAAAAAACCTTGTATTTGTTTTTGCGCTTATTGGATTTGGAACAAAGGCAGGAATGGTACCACTGCATGTCTGGCTGCCAAAGGCCCATCCGTCAGCACCAAGCAATGTTTCCGCTCTCATGTCGGCAGTTATGATAAAAATTGGCATCTATGGAATGATAAGAACGATTTTTGATTTTAGCGGATTTGGCGCCTCGCCTGATTTTGCATGGTGGGGAATGCTCCTAATCGCTTTTGGTTCTGTATCGGCTATAATTGGAGTCCTGTATGCGGTGGTAGAGCGTGACATCAAGCGAGCCCTTGCCTTTTCAAGTATTGAAAATATCGGGATAATACTAATTGGCCTTGGGCTGTCTGTAGTTTTTACATCATTTCAGCTTGCCGCATTTGCTGTGCTTGCACTGGTGGCAAGCATGTATCACACAATCAACCATGCAGTATTCAAAGGCCTGCTCTTTATGGGAGCAGGCTCTGTGGTGTCAGTAACACACACAAAAAATATCGAACATCTAGGCGGTCTTGTAAAACAAATGCCTTGGACTGCCTTGTTGTTTTTGATTGGAGCAATTTCAATTTCGGGACTTCCTCCATTTAACGGATTCATAAGTGAATGGTTTACAATGCAGTCTCTGTTGTCAAGTTATCACGTTCCATCAACCATACTCCAAATTTCTATTGCTTTTGCAAGTCTGCCTTTTGCACTGACAATAGGAATTGCGGCTGCAACATTTGTCAAACTGTTTGGTATGACATTTCTCTCCAAGGCAAGAAGTAAGTTTGCCATAAACATCAAAGAGGTTCCACACAGCATGATTTTGGGAATGTCAATTCTTGCTGCAGTCTGTGTATTGTTTGGTGTTGCACCATATCTTGGTACATCCTTGATATCTACTGCATTCCACATGCCTTCTCAACCGTCAAGTCCATTTGATTCCATAGCAATTCAGAACAGTTCTGGCAAAAGTTTTGCAAATCTTTCCATGCCTGTTGTTGTGATTATGCTCTCATCAGTCTCAATTGCAATCTTTGGCTTTATTCGTGTATTGAGCGGTAATACCAAAAAGACCAAGTACGGAACCTGGGATTGTGGATTCGGTAGCCTCAATGAGAGAATGGAGTATACTCCGACATCTCTTTCACAGCCAATACGTACAGTCTTTAAGGTTTTTTTTAGGCCCCATAATCAAACCGAGAAAGAATCTTTTGGAGAAAACCCTTACCAACTAAAGACTATAAAAATTGAAACTGCAATAAAAAATATTTTCGAAGATCTACTTTATACTCCGATAGTTTCTTCATTTGTTTTCTTTTTTGACAAGGTGCGCAGGCTCCAGACTGGAAAGATAAACGCATACCTGCTTTACATCATGATAACACTCGTTCTACTCTTGCTATTTGTGAGGTTGAGCAATAATGCCTAGTATTACAATGATCGTAATTGGACTAGCCCAAGTACTAGTCATACTGGTACTGGCCCCACTGCTAACCGGAATAATACGAAAAACAAAGGCAAGAACACAAAAAAGAATTGGTGCTAGCGTTTTGCAACCATACTATGATCTGTTAAAACTAGTACGAAAAGATGAGATTGTGTCGGATCAAGCATCTTGGATCTTCAGGGCATGTCCATGGGTTAACTTTGCAGCAATGACAACGGCTGCATTTTTTATTCCAGTATTTTTAGTATACACACCTTTTGGACTGGTAGGTGATCTTCTTCTTGTTGTAGGACTTTTTGCACTTGGTAGATTTTTCACAATGCTTGCAGGGTTGGATGTAGCAAGCTCCTTTGGCGGACTTGGGAGCAGCAGGGAGATGATGATCTCTGCTCTTTTAGAGCCTGCACTTTTTCTGAGCATATTTGTTGTGGCAATAACATATGGTGGGACAAATTTGAGCACGCTAATTGGGGCATCTTCAAACGCGTCATTTCTACCTCATCCGCAAATCATCTTTGCCGCAATAGGCTTGTTCATCATCATACTAGGTGAGACAGGCAGATTGCCGTTTGATAATCCTGCTACACATCTTGAACTCACCATGGTTCATGAGACGATGATTTTGGAATATTCAGGTAAGAGTTTGGCCTTAATGGAATGGTCCCAGTCCATCAAACAAATCATACTTTTCACATTGATGGTAAACATCTTTGTTCCATGGGGAATTTCCTCATCCGTTTTGCTGTCCTCTCTTGCGGTAGGATTTTTAGCATTTATTGGAAAAATTTCACTATTTGGAATCTTTGTTGCTTTTTCAGAATCGTCTGTTGCAAAGTGGAGGCTCTTTAGGATACCTGACCTGATTGCAATAGCAATAGCTACTTCGATGATAGGAATAGTTCTCTGCTATCTTTAGTGATTTTTATGGAAACAATACAATTTGATGTTTTGACAATTTCTGGCGCAATACTGTTGATTGCTACGTTTGGCATTGTTGCGACACGTGGATTCATGGATTGGTTAAACGCATACCGATACCAATCAATAGTACTTTCTGGAGTAACTGCCATCATAGGATATGTTACGGGAATTTGGGAAATTTACATTGCGGCTGGCCTGACTCTGGTAATAAAATCAATCATCATTCCCAAAGTTCTAACATATGTTACAAGAAAACTCGAAATTGAATTCAAGCTTGAAACCAATCCGTATGTAAGCATTCGTGCATCAGTAATAATTTCAGCACTGCTAGTGGCTCTGTCATATTTTCTTATTCAACAAATTCCATTCAAATCTGACCAAATTGTAAACGCATACCTTCCTGTTTCAATGGCCCAGTTTTTCATCGGACTATTTGTGCTTGTAAACAGAAGGACTGTGCTAAGCCAGGTCGTAGGACTTTTGATCATAGAAAATGGGCTATTTCTCTTTGCTATGGCGTTAACACATGGAGTGTCTCTGTTAATTGAGATAGGAATATTCGTGGACATTCTTGTTGGCATTTTGATCTCTTCCATACTGCTTTTCAGAATAAGCCGTACATTTGATAGCCTAGATGTAGGCAAGCTAGAGAATTTGAGGGATGATTAATGGACACTCTCATATCTAACCTAACAATACTGTTCCTTCTTTTGCCTCCAATAGTTGGGACAGGCCTTGTGACAGTCATAAAAAAGAAAAAAATGATTGGAATCATAACCATATGCACCGCATTTCTTATTTTGATTCAGGTACTCCTTCTGGTATCAAGAATAGTGTCTGAAAAAACCATCACTGCATTTGGAAATACATTCTATGTGGATTCATTAAGTGCAGTAATTCTACTTTCAGTTTCAGTTGTAGGTTTTGTCGCCGCATTATATTCTAAAAACTATATGGGCAGACAGTATGACAACGGTACAGTAGACGACAAACACATTGTAAGATACTATCAAGGCTTCAATGTGTTTTTGCTAACCATGCTTGTGGTTCCAATAGCAAACAACTTGGGAATAATGTGGGTGATGGTTGAAGCTACAACACTTGTATCAGTTCTGCTGATAATGCTTTACTTTAAGGAAAATGCAATCGAGGCTGCATGGAAATATCTGATAATTGCAACAGTCGGTCTTTCCTTTGCACTTATTGGAACAGTATTTTTCTATTATGCAAATATCAATGCAAATACTTCTGATGATGCCATGAATTGGACTGGAATGGTGCACAATGCAAAACTTTTTGATCCAAACTTGGTCAAAATTGCATTTGTTTTCATACTTGTAGGATTTGGAACAAAAGCTGGTCTTGCTCCGATGCACACTTGGCTTCCTGATGCACATAGTGAAGCTCCAACACCTGTAAGCGCAGTCTTGTCAGGAGTATTACTAAACTGCGCATTTTATGCCATAATTCGCTTCCATATAGTAAGCAGCGTATCAATAGGGCCAGAATTTTCGAACCAACTTTTGATAATACTTGCGGTCGTTTCTATTGGGATTGCAGCAGCATCAATTTACTTCCAAAAAGACATGAAAAGAATGCTTGCCTATTCTAGCGTAGAGCACATGGGCCTCATATCGCTTGGTATTGGCTTTGGAGGCCTGTTTGGAATCTACGGTGCATTACTTCAGATTGTAAATCATGCCATGGCAAAACCTCTGATGTTCTTTGCAAGCGGATCGGTAAGCCAGAAATATGAAGCAAAAGCCATGTCAAAAATAAAAGGAATAATCACAGTGATGCCAGTTACTGGTATTTTGTTTTTGATAGGTGGACTTGCTCTTGTAGGTATGCCACCATTCAATATTTTCTTGAGTGAATTTATGATTCTAAGTTCTGGTTTTAAGAGTGGACAGTTTGTTGCAACATCGCTGGTAATTTTATTTCTGGTCATAACCTTTGCAGTATTTTTGAGACATCTTGTTAAAATGATTTTTGGAAATCCTCTTTCAGAAATGAAAAAAGGGGAAATGGGCAAACTTGCAATAATACCGATGGCAATATTGTGCTCACTTGTAGTTATCTTTGGAATCTACATACCGACACAGTTACAGACACTGATACAGAATGCATCGACAATAATTAGCGGAGGAGGATTTGCATGAGTAACACAAATCTAGAAAATTATGCAAAAGAGATTGCAGACAAGTTTTCAAACAAAATAACAAAGGTTCGCCAAATCAATGATGAGCTACATCTCAATGCAGAATTAAATGACATGCCAAAAATATGTGATTATGTTTATAAAAATCTGAATGCAAGACTTGCAACAATAATTTGTTCTGATGAACAAAAAAATATTGGAGGATTTATAATCCGCTATGTATTTGAAAAAGATGACGGTTTTATTTTCATCATAGTTTCTACGGGTCCAAGTTTTTCTTTTCCAAGTATTGCCTTGCATGTTCCAGCTGCCGCACTTTACGAACGGGAGATAAAAGACATGTTTGGCTTGATTCCGACCGGAAATCCTGATGAAAGACCCCTAGTCTTGCATGAACACTGGCCTGATGATGTTTTCCCTCTGAGAAAGGAGTTTGAACTTGAGACAAAGGTCAAAAGACAAGAAAAAGAGTACCCGTTTTTGAGAGTCCACGGTGAGGGAATATGTGAAATTCCTGTAGGTCCTGTGCATGCTGGAATCATAGAACCAGGTCACTTTAGATTTAGTATTTTGGGAGAGAACATAATCAATCTGGAAACCCGTCTTTTTTACACGCACAAGGGAATGGAAAAACTTGCAGAATCAATGAGACTTGATGAAGCAGTACTATTGTCTGAGCGCATAGCTGGAGACGAGTCTGTGGCAAATTCATCAGCATTTTGTCAAGCAATTGAAAAGATATCTCAAGTAGAGATCCCAAAGAGGGCAAAAAAAATCAGAACTATTTTTGCAGAGCTGGAAAGAATCTATAATCACGTAGGGACATTGGCAGGAATCTCAACTGATGCAAGTTTTCCTTTTGGGGCTGCAAGACTGAATATCCTAAAAGAAAGGCTGATGCGTCTTAATGAATCACTGAGCGGAAGCCGCATTCTTTTTGGAGTCAACAGAATTGGAGGAGTACGATGCGACATAACAGATGAAAATAAAAAATTAATTCTTAAAACTCTAAGTGAAATTTCAGATGATTTTGGCAAGATCATAATACTCCTAAAATCAAAATCATCTTTCATGGACAGATTGCGCGGCACTGGAGCTATTCCAAAAAAAATTGCACATGATCTTGGAACAGTAGGGATAGTTGCTAGGTGTGTAGGAATAGAGGTTGATACAAGATACGATCATCCTTATGGAAGTTATGACTTGGACAATCACAAAACACCGCAAGAAATGATGCAACACCAAATTGCGATGGAAAAACGAACTGGGGATGCCTTGGCACGATTTGAGATACGCGTACAAGAAGTCCGAGATTCCTTTGATATGATCAGAAAATCGCTTGATCTTGAGAATGATGCGTTGTTTACAAGCATTCCAGAACGTCTTGAACCGTTCAGATCATCGCTTGGATGGGCTGAATCTCATAGAGGGCAAACACTTCACTGGGTCATGATGGGGGAGAATAACTCGATATTTAGATACAAGATTAGAACTGCCTCATTTTGTAACTGGCCTGTTATAGAGCAGGCTGTGTTAAATGATATAGTACCAGACTTTCCACTAGTCAATAAAAGTCTGGATCTGTCCTATTCGGGGAATGACCTATGATCAAGACAGCGAGAAAGGGCATAGTGGGAAATGGTATTGAGACCATCAAGAATCTGTCAGATTCTCTTTCAAGTGAAAATTATCACGGAAGCGCAATCTTTACGGCAGAGCCAACAAATGATCAAAGAAAGATACTTGAAGACATCTGTCCAACAAAGGCACTGTTTTCAATCAAAGAAAATAATGCGATGGGTTTGGATAATGGCAAATGCATCATGTGTGGTTACTGCAGCGAATCTGCACCACAAACTATCAAAATTAGCAACAAACCAGCTATTCCTGCAAAGATGAAAAGCCAGATAATTGATTATTCTAGTCCACAAACTTTGCCTTCAGAAAAATCTTATGAGCAAATTGGCAATGAATTAAAAGAAAAAATTCAAAAAATGTTTGGCAGATCACTTGCAATACGGCAGGTTGATGCTGGTTCATGCAACGGTTGTGAAATTGAAATTACCGCCCTTAACAATCCCATTTATGATATTGAACGATTTGGAATTCATTTTGTAGCTTCGCCAAGACATGCCGATGTCTTGTTGGTAACCGGACCTGCTTCAAGAAATATGGCAATTGCTCTGCTGCGAACCTATGAAGCAACGCCTGATCCAAAAATTGTAATTGCCGTAGGTGCATGTGCGTGCAGCGGCGGGATATTTGGTGATACGTATGCAACAACGGGAGGAATTGACAATGTTGTTCCAGTTGATGTCTATATTCCAGGATGTCCTCCAAGGCCTGAGGTATTACTTCAGGGACTGCTACTGGCAGTAAACAGGATGAAAACCTGAGTAAATTATTCCAAAATGAGAGGCGGTATCAAACTAATTTAAGCAAATCCGCCGAACATCCAAGTATTCTTGCAATATCTGTAAGACTAGTACAAGAATTGAAAAAAGAACAGATACTACCCACAGTAAAATAAACAGTGATACAAAAATACAACGTGATCTGAATACTGAAAATATTAACTTGCTAACAGTTAACCTACTTTCTATACCTTCACTATCGTGTTTATTACTTGCTCATGCATAATTAAAACAGAAAAATGTCAGATCACAAAGTTGCCGTAGTCACAGGTAGTGCAAGCGGAATAGGATATGAGACTGCATTAATACTTGCAAGAAATGGTTTTCGCACATTTGCTACTGTGAGAAATTTAGAAAAAGCTAAAACTCTTTCAGAAGTAGCAAAGAAAGAACAACTACAATTAAAAATTACGAAACTAGATGTCACTGACGAAAAATCTGTAAATGATGCCATTAAAAGTATAAAATCAGATGCGGGAAGAATAGATGTTCTAGTAAACAATGCAGGCTATGGTCTTGGCGGTGCACTTGAGGATGTCTCAATAAGTGAACTAAGAGCACAGTTTGAAACAAACGTCTTTGGCTTGATCAGAGTAACTCAAGCAGTTTTACCTACAATGAGAGAGCAAAAAAGCGGCATTATTGTAAACATTAGTTCAATAGGAGGAAAAATAGCATTGCCATACTTTTCTCCATACATCAGTACAAAATTTGCAGTAGAAGGTCTAAGTGAATCCATTGCATATGATCTTGAACCATTTGGAATCAAAGTTGTACTAATAGAACCTGGTGCAATTAAAACTAATTTTGATAGTGGAATGGTAATACCTGCAAAAAGTCGTGACTCAAACTCTCCATATTTTAAAAACATGCAACAACTTCTGGGCCTAATGAATTCCTTTTTACAAAATGGAAGTTTGCCTGATAAGGTTGCAAAAGTGGTACTTGAGGCAGTCACATCACAGAGTCCCAATCTAAGGTATACCGCAGGCGATGATGCTGCATTTCTTGTACAAAAAAGAAAAGAGTTGTCAGATCCAGAATTTAAAAAATTTGTTTCTGAATTTCTGAGTAAACCTAGCGCATAAGTCGTGAACGTATCTCAAGATCGCTTTTTTTAATTAGCAAAAGAGTACCGCAAAATTCGTTTAAAAAGTAAACGTGTGATTTATCAGCATGATCTAAATACTATTACGGAAAAGTGATATCAGTTGGAGCTGTCACCAAAATACTAACCGTTTTTGGTCTTAAGTTCCAATCTAAAATCTTCTTATTTTCAATTTGATCTCTCAATTATAGAACCATANAACTATCGCCTCCTGAACCTCTTCTTGTTTCATGAATTTACTCTCTTTTTTCCGAGTATCTCTTATTTATTAATTGACGATCTTTTACAATATGCCCAATCACGAACACAGAGACACACTTTCCAAGAATACGGAGTACAAATAAGATGAAAAAGGTAAATACCGCTAAACACCTTGTTTTGGCTGATGAGGACCGCAGAGCTGTGCGGTCTGATATGGGAAACAAAATGACAGAACAACTACATCAAACAACTACTGCCAAAAAACAGACAAAAAAAGAACAATTGCTTGCAAATCCAGATGTAAAGCGTTGGTTTGACAATACGGCAAGAGGAAGTGTATTGACAGCAGAAATGAGACTCCGCAGACTATCATATTTCTGCGAAGTACGCAAGATTGCTCCAATGGAACTTGCTGAGATTGCCATCAAAGATCTGCGAGTTGTGACAGACATCATCCAAGACCACATAACATGGATGGAGTCCAAGTCTCCCGGCTATATCGAAAGCACGGTGACTGCAATCAAGTCGTGGTTGCGCCACTTTGACATTGAGATAAGACGGAGAATAAAGATCAATGAAGCGGACTCGACACCAACACTTCAACACGAAAGAGTACCTGATGCAAAAGAGATTACAGAGATCTTCAACAGGGCATCTCTTCGAACATCTACAGAAATATCTTTGATTGCAAAGGCAGGTCTAAGACCACAGGTTCTAGGGAATCATGACGGAACAGACGGTCTTGTGATAAGAGACATGCCAGACATTGTAATAGAAGATGGAAAAGCAATTTGCATCTCAATGCCTCCAATAATCATAGTACGAAAGAACCTCTCAAAGGCAAGACACCAGTATGTCACCTTCCTCACAGAGAATGGCACAAGAAAACTCCTTGCATATCTCAATGACAGATTAGCAAGAAGCGAGAAGATTGGTCCTGACTCTGCTGTGATAGCTCCTGACACAAGCTACAACATTTACCGAGGAAACAATACTGGTAAGAAATTTCTTCCAACAAGAAGAATTTGCAAAAACATCAGAGAGGCTTTCAGACCAAGATTCCAGTGGAGACCATATGTGCTTCGAGCGTTCTTTGATACACAGCTATTGATGGCTGAATCAAGGGGAAAGATTGCACATGATTTCAGGGTCTTCTTCATGGGACACAGTGGAAGCATGGAAGCAAGATACACTACAAACAAAGGCGTACTTCCAAATGCTCTCATCAAAGAGATGAAAAATGCTTTCAAGCGAAGTCAGGAATTTTTGGATCTTGAAATGCAAACAGAGGAGCAGTTGAAAACACAACAAGACAACGAAACAAGAAATGCAGAACTTGTAACAAGTGAATCTGAATTCATAGAACAAACAATTCAGATTGTGACAAGACTTGATCAGGTAGAGGAATTCATTTCAAAAGGCTNACCATGAAAAGTGACCAAAAAGGAGTGGACTGGAGGTGATTTGAACCCCTGACCCCTCGCGTGCAAGGCGAGTATTCTACCGCTGAACTACCAGCCCATTACAGAATTTGAAAACCGCATAGATTTTAATTGTTGCCTTTAGGTGGCAAAGATTTTATGGATATTATTCTGTGAGATATTTATGGTATTGTTAAAATCAGAAATAGTCCTAAAAGCAGGGGACAAAGCTCCAGACTTTAACCTACTAGGAATTGACGATAAGAAACATTCTCTTTCTGAATACAAAGACTATAAAGCAAAATTGATAATTTTCATGTGTAATCATTGCCCATATGTACAGGCCAAAGTAGAAGCATTAAATGAAATCTACGACAAGTTCAAGGGAAAAATTGCAATGATAGGAATTAACAGTAACGATGCAACAAAATATCCAGATGACAGTTTTGACAGCATGAAGATATTTGCAAAAGAAAAAGGTTTAGAGTTTACATACTTGGTCGATGAGACTCAGGAGATTGCAAAAAAATACGGCGCGGTGTGTACACCAGATCCGTTTCTTTTTGACAGTGACGGAAAATTAGTTTTTCATGGAAGAATAGACAATGCAATGAAGCCAGAGGACAAGCCTACAGAGAAGACAATGATACTAAACATAGAAAAAGTTCTTTCCAAAACTAAGATAGAGAAAGATTTTGACCCATCCATGGGTTGTTCTATCAAATGGAAAAGCCAGCAGACTTAAATGACAGTCGGTAAAAAAAATTTCGGGCCGATAGCTCAGCTTGGCTGGAGCGTTCGACTGATAAAATTATTCAGATATCGAAAGGTCGTGGGTTCAAATCCCATTCGGCCCACTAGTTTTCAATCTATCTACAATAGATTTCAATAAATAGGAAGAATTTGTTACACTTTTGTTGTCAAGATTTAAGCTACCAGCATATCTTTCAGACAAGGAAGAGAACTGACATGGACAAAGACGAGATGTGTAAACAAGTTTTGGAGTTAGATTCACGAATAAGATTTGCAGGCCTGATTAATGAAAACGGCAGACTGGTGGCAGGAGGAATGAAACCAGGATTCAAGTCTTTGGAAGATTCAAGAGATGATGAAATGTTATACATGGAACTAGTTTTGAGAGCAAAAATGCGAAAGGAGTTTGACAAGGTTTTAGGTCCAGTGAAATTTGCCATGTCATACAGAGATATGTTGATCATCATGAGTTTTCCAGTAAACGAGAATATTCTTTTAATTTCAGTTGAAAAAGATATTGACTTTGCCAAACTTCCTTTCAAGATTCTAGAAATAATTCATCATTGATTCTGATAACTCTCGAATACCGTCTGACACCATTGTAACAAGGTTTCAACATCACTAGATACAAAATCCATACCAGTCTTGGTCTTTTTCACGATCTTTGTACATAATGCAAGATGAAGATTTTTTCCAAATTTTTCTGTGCTGGTATCAACTGCCTGTGAAAAGAATTTGATTTCTCCTTCTTTTGAGGAAAATATTACAATTATCATCACACCTTCACGTTTAGGCCATATCTTATTGAGAAACCTCTGCAAGTCAATGTCAAACATCACATCTATTGCAGACGACATGTCACCAAGCAGTGAAACTTTCCATTTTTCCGTACGAAGCGCAGCAGAAGCAGCCTGAGCAAAAAGTGCATTTTGATAATCAGTAGCCAAAATAACGACATTCTTTTTTGGATTCACATCTTCTTCCAAGAGACCAATCAAGGAGATTGAGGTTGAGATTATCTCATCGAGAAAATTTTTTTCAGAACGACCCATCTTTCCACCATTATAGGAACTTTCAACTGCCTCAATTGTTGGAATTATTACTTCACCCACTATCTTTGCAGGTGCAGCTCCTGAATGAAGTGAGGTTCTAATGAGAGTATGTGCTTCCCTGGCTGATCCAGCCAAGACATATTCTAGATACTTGTTTTGAACTTGGAAAAAGTCTGCTGGAAAATTGAGTTTATCCACCCCTTCTTCAATAAACCACAGATTTACACTGCCCATGTTTTTTTGTTTTATCAGTCCTTCCCCGGCAAGGATTTTTAGATATTTTGACATTGTCACACGGTTAATTCGTAGTTTTTCTGCAATTTCAATTCCTGTCAATCCAGTCTTGGCAGGACTGAGAACATCAATCAATTTTTCACGTATCTTATCTACATCATATTCACGTGCCACAAACCTTGTTTAGGTTTCTGGTATATAGCATTAATAAAATCAACAAGGACCAAGATAGGTCCTTGCTGACCGGTACTTTGGTATGGTCTGGTTGGTCCAAGTTATGTGAGCGTGGTATGTGGTATACTACTAGCGCACTATCATTACAATAACCAAAAAAGTAAATAAGAAAAACGCAGAATTGATACCAAATACTTAAAAGACTTGATCAGGATTTTTTCGGATTTTACAGGTTAGAAATTTTATCAAATTGAAAATATTAATTTATTTTTCAACATAACGTTACATAGTACCATAACATTCATCGTGTGTTTTACTGTCAATAATAGTTGAAATGAAGCTAACCATTAGTAGGAACATTTGTAGCCAAAAGTGTTAAATATTTGTACTTTAAAGTACGGTATAGGTAAGTAATATGCCAAAAGCAGGATTCAAATCAATAACAATTTCAGAGGAAGTGTACAACAGATTCCATGATACTTACAAGAAAAGCAAGCACGAACTTGCAATGAAGGGAGTAAACAGTTTTGCAGGATACATTACATTCATGATGGAAGATCTAATGCAGAAGGATGACACCTTTGCAAGATATGCTCCAAAACTTGAAAAAATTTCCGTTGATGATGACAGAGTTGTAATAAAGGACAACATCAAAAACAGAATAGCCGAAGTAGCAGTACAGAATAATGAGCTATACTGTTTACTATGTGAAGAGAAAAATTGTGTTCATGTCGGATTTGTATTTTCTCTTCCAGAGATTTACGAAGTTTTAAACGCTAGAGGAATAAAGCACCAAAGATAAAAGGTGCAGGAGGTGGGATTTNGGGATTTGAACCCACGAACCCCTAAGAGACGGGATCACCCATTAGTATGATCTTAAGTCCCGCGCGTCCAAAGGCCATTAAACCTTCTTTGGCCAGGCTCGGCGACTCCTGCGTTTTATTAGCGAGATGTCGGAGAAATTAAACGTTTTATGAAAAAAATTTTCCAGACCCAAGTAAGATTAATAAGGATTCAGAAGAGCGAGCTTGTCATGCTTCGATAGCTCAGCCTGGTAGAGCGTTACCTTGGTAAGGTAAAGGTCGCGGGATCGAATCCCGTTCGAAGCTTGATGTTTTTCAAGGTTATTTCGGAATTGAAAAATAAAATGTAGTGCCTTCTCCTTCTTTGCTTTCAAACCAAATTTTCCCGCCCAGATTTTCAACAATTCCCTTACAAATTACCAATCCAAATCCACTTCCTCCATATTTTCTCTTAAAAGATATATCCACCTGATAGAATTTTTTGAAGACCGAGTCCTTTCTTTTTTCCAAGATTCCTATTCCATTGTCTTTTACATAAAACAGAATCGAGTCTCCTTCTTCTTCCTTTGCTTTAATCTCAATTTTTCCCCCATTTGTAGGCACAAAATCAACTGCATTTTGTACAAGATTGTAGAAAACCTCACCGAGTCTTATTTTATCACTTGTTAATGCCCTTTTTATACCAGTGGAGTTTACAAACTCTATCTTCTTTTCCTTCATCATGGGAGAACATGTTTCCACTATACCATTCATGAAACTGTCAACAGTGAATTTTTCTTTCTTGAATTCCATTGTATTGCTGCTAAGTTTTTGTACGTCAATGATATCACGCATCAACTGTTCCAATTTCATAGCATTGTCATAGATTTCGTTTACTGCCTCAGATTGTTTTGCAGTCAAACTTCCAAGAGATGTATCACTTAGAACTTTGGCATATTTTCTTATCGGTTCTATAGGTATTTGACATTCTTTTGCAACCATCATGTAGAATTCTTCCTTTGTAGAGTTTATCTTTTTTAGTTCATCAAGTTGAATTCTTTGTTTTTCATGGTCTCCCAAAACACTATGTGCTTGGTAGATTTCGGATATGTCCCTTATCGCAGTGTTACTTCCTATTAATTTGCCCTTGTCATCGTAGATGTTATTTGCACTTATCAATCCAGGAAAAACAGTTCCATCTTTTCGTTTGAACCAAATCTCAATGTTTTCTACCCTACCGGATTTTTTCCATATCTCAAAGGTTTTACGCATATTATCTATACTTTTTTCGGCAGTATGATCAAAGAGTGATTTTCCAATAACGTCTTCTTTTGAAGAGCCAAAATTTTTGACATATACTTGATTACATTCCAATATTATTCCTGCAGTGTCTACCGTTCTTTGTAGAACAGGTGAGCCGTCATAGATATTTCGGTATTTTACAGGGTCAGTTTTTGGTTCTAGTTTTTGTGATGTTACATCATACTTTTGTGTTGGAATGGAATTGCCTTGTTTTCTATTGCTCATCCATACAATAATACCCCCGCTTGCAGCACAAACCACTCCAAGAAAAAACGTTGACTTGAGAAAGGCTCATGCACATCTAATCCATAGACAGCAATCAAGAGTCCAAAAATACCAATCATCAGCCCTCCAATGGGACCAAAACTAGTCATGCTCTAAAATTTCCTCCATTTGACCTTCATCGTCAAACAAACTTTCTCTTGATAGACTATACTACGAATCAAAGGAAAAGAATTCGAATTAATTTTGGAGTCTATATTTTGTATGAAAGCATATTGTGAAACTAGCAGATTAACTTTTCATCAATAAGAGATTGTAGTACAAAGGTTAGTGTTGTCTTTACTCTACTTCCAAGAGAGAGATTATCACATCAAGCAACTCTTGGATTCTTTTCTTTATGCCATCAAGGACCTGCTTGATGTCATCTTTTGAAATTCTAGCTTCATGAATTCTCAAACTTTTAGATACTTGATCCACCCCATGCTCTGCGATAAATTTGTTAAACTTGTCTAGGAACTTGCTTTCAACAGTTATCAGATTTTTGCCCTCCAGTTCCTTAATGGGGTGATATACTGTAGACCTGCCAAATAGATCCATCATGTCAGGTGGCAAAGTGACTGGATTTCCATAAAGATCATAAAACTTCCAAGAGGTCTTTCTGTATGATGGAAGGTTTTGATATAGTTCATCTCTTGTTTTGTATCGTACTAGATAGCCGTTAATTTCAAGGTCTAACCATGCATTTTCATCAGAGATTCCAATCATTTTACAGGCATCCTTACAGGTCTCCAGGATGTCATGTAGCGACCTTGTCTCTTCCAAGAGTTCAATACTCACATTTTTGGCCATTTGTAAAATCTTTCCTTTATTTCCAGAATTCAAGACAATCAAGGACTGGAAACATCTTTGATTTTACTCTATCTTATTGAAAAATTGTGTTTTTTACTAGTAGTTTTTAATCAACAACTCAGTGTGTCCAGTTCTCTTTTGTGACACAGAATTGATGAACCTATTTGCGTTTATCTCTATTATTCCATCTGAAAACTCTTTGAAGAGTTTTATTATTTCACCAGATTTTGAGTTTGATAATAACACCTTGACACCTTTTTTATCAAGTGCCTTGAATTTTGCATAGAGTCTTTCTTGGTCACTAAAATCAAAGTCACTGTCGGTATAACTAGTAAAGCTAGCAGTGGTACTAACTGGCTGGTAAGGTGGATCTAGATATACAAAATCCCCATGTCCTACCCCTTTTAGTGCATCTTCAAAATCTTGGCATTTGATTGAAATGTCTTTTGATTGCAATGTTTTGCTTACTTCAAAAAGATTTTCCTTGTTTACAATGTTTGGATTTACGTATCTTCCAACAGGAACATTGAATTTTCCTTTGCTGTTTACGCGGTATAACCCATTAAAGCATGTCTTGTTAAGAAAGATCAATCTTGAAACTTTATCAATTTCATTTTTTGGATTTGCTTCTCGTACCTTGTAATAGTACGCACTCTGGTTTTTGGAATAATTTTCAGCGTGGTTTTCTAGTGATAAAACAAGTTCCTTCACTTTATCCCTAATTGTGACATATGACAATATCAGATCAGAATTAAGGTCAGAGATTAACCACTTTTTTCTTTCTTTGGAGACAAGTGAAAAAAAGACTGCACCTCCCCCTAGGAACGGCTCAAAATATCTCTCGAATTTACTAGGAATGTGACTTGTAATGACAGGTAAGAGCTGTCTCTTGCCTCCTGCCCATTTGACAAATGGTTTTGGCGCAACTGAGATTAGCTGGTATTCTTGTTTCAATACCAACTAATTGGAAAATTATATTTCGTTTAATTAGATAACAAAAGATCACACGTTGTGTAACTTTTTTTAATCAAAAATAAAAGACAAGATAGCTTAGAGTAAATTCGAATAAAAGTAAAAGGAGAAGGGGATTTAATCCCACTTAGACCAGGCTGCCATCCATCTGTATGTCCATGTTGTAAGCTTGGTTCCCAATGCAGTCATCGTTACTGTCAAAACTGCACTAGCACCTGCACCTAGCGCGACGGGACTATCATAGAACTTTCCTACTTGGGGTTCTATTGGAGTCATGTATGGAGGCAATGTGGTTCTTGGGTATTTGAAAGCAGTCTCAAGAGGATCATCTATTGTGATTAGATTGATCATGTTGAACAACGACATTGACATACCACAGAGTACACCGCCTATCAGGATCAAAGAGTGTTTGTTTCTCTTTGTTGCCCAATATGCCAAATCCATCAATATTGCAGATGGAATCCACATTGGCACAACGACGAAGCTGTATGGATATCCTAAGGAGAACCACGCACCTTTTGCAATCCAAGTATACACTGTCATTATTAGTGCATAGTATGTTGCTGTTCCTGGAACGCCAGTGAACGTAAGGTAGTATGCTGCACCGACTGCGAGCATCAATGATTGTGATAGAGTAAATATCACATAAGATGTCCACATCCAGTCAGTATAGAAGATGTAGTCTCCTGCGTTGATTGTCAACAAGGTCGAGTTGACTGCTACCACTACTATGAATAAGTAGTGAGTACATCGTCTTAGCCAGACCATTGGTTTGTATGCGGGAAGTGATGTATATAAAATTTTATGATGTCCGAGATCAGCAGAAAATAAACATTATCTCATTTTGAGATAGCTCTACCGAAGAATAATAAAAGAAAAGAATGAAAAGGAATTTTCCTATCCGAAGAAGACACAGTCAGTCACAAGTGTTGCGATAGCAATTGCTGCGATCACACCAGCTATAAGACCATTGTACGTCTTCGCTTTTGAGGTACCTTCTGTTACTACCTTAACAGAGAACAAGTACCCAATAGCTTCTATGATTGTAAGTACAGTTAACGCAAAGTGTGCGCTTGGCGGTGGATATGCCCATGGATAATAAACAGTTGCAACGGCAACTCCTCCCCATGTTCCTGCCCAGAGTGCAACGAATGCACCAGTGATGAGTCCAACCATGTCCTCTACACGTTTGCCTATCATTTTACTGACGTCGGAACTGGAAGCTCCGCCACCTGTACCGAATCCTTTTGGTAAGGTCATTTGGATTTATTGACAGATGTATGTTTTTAAATCTTTTCCTATGGTGAGGTATAACTTGCGTTAAGTTGATCGGAGAAAAATAAGAAAAAAGCGCTTTTGCGCGTTTATGGGATTGATCTACTGTACAATTTGCCTTCGAGGGCCATCTTGTACATTTCTGCAATGTATGGGTTCTCACCTGGTGTTTCTGCTCCAAGTTCGACGAGTCGTGCGTATACTCTTACTACATAGGCAAGTGCGCCCATGAAAGCAACTACGACACCCATGTTGAACATCCAGTGGTTTGGAACTGCGAAGATCTCCTCTACATACCAGAAGTGCCACATCTCATTGACACCTATTGTGAACATGGTTGCCAAGTAACCAAGGATGGTCATCTTGAGACCGGTGTTCATTGAGTTGTTTGGACCTCTCAGAATTGGTACCTTTCTGTCATAGACAGCTACCATTCCCCATCCTAATGGAAGAGCAATGAAGTGGCTGTATAACCACCAGTGTGCTGGTGTGAAGGCACTATCTCTGATTGATGTCTGGTGTAAAGATCCGTCTACGAAGTTATCGACCTCTACTGATGCAGCGATTGATCCCAATGCGATGACGATAAGCCAGATCTTTTTCAGTCTCTGGATTTCGACTTCTTTTGGAATTAATGTCGGCATTTGTGCCATGATGTGTGGAATGATTCACAGTTATTTAAAAGATGAGTTATGATTTCTATAAAATAAAATATAGTTTTTACAGCATACAGCCTGAAATTATATTGAGATTAAGTAAAGTCAACATACAATTACAGAATAATATGATGCTAAAAACGGCATAAGCTATGATTAACATGGATGCATATCATAAAGTCAATTCATCAGATGGATCTGATGGGGCAAAATATATATCGTTGTAGTTTCTCAGTTGGTTTAGTTAAGCGATATGGTCGATAAGAAGTTTATTGTGGCTGCAATAGGTGTGATAGTAGCACTTGGAGCAGTTGGACCATCATTAGCACAAATGTTCCAACATGCTGAGGCACATGGTGTCCAGGCACAGTTACAGAGTCGTTTCGTCAGAATAGATGGTGAGACTTGGTCAAAACAATCTGTTCACACAGGAGACACTCTAACAGTATCTGGTAAATTTGTAAGTCTTGTAAACAGAGACTTGCGAGGCTGGTACACAGTATACGGTGACTCATCCAACGCTGGTAACAGATGGGAGATTGTAGCAAGAGATCCACCTGGTAACGTAATCACGATACCAGCAAACTCAGTGATCCCGTACCAATTAACCATAAAGGCACTCGAACCAGCAGTATATCACATGCATACGCAGCTTAACGTAGCAAGCATCGGTCCAGGTCTAGGTCCAGGACAAACAGTCGTGGTAACAGGCGATCCAATCGTAAAACCAATTCCATATGCAAACGTAGTCTATCAATCGATAGTCATTGGAGTAGGATATGCGGTTACATTCGCAACAAGACCTTGGCAAGTGATTTAAAACAATCACCCCCTCTCTTTTCATTTTAAGTGCAATCTAGTAGAAACTATTTTTTAAAAATCAGAACTGATGTTGGGCTTTGTTAAATTCCAAAGTCCACTTTCTCACATAGTAAAGTGGAACTAGAATAGATATTGGAAGTGCAATTATCATTCCAAAGGGCCATGAAATACTCATCTGAATTACCAAGTCTACAAAAAATATTATGACTTCGATAATTATTCCGTAAATTAACTTTCGTATCCTGTAGAATGCGATTAGTTGAGTTACAAATGTGGGTATTACTGCAAGTATGAGTTGAATCTTGAGAAATTTTTCATCATTGTTGTTTTGTGTCATAATATCATAACGTGAGTTTGCTTACAATTTTAGTGTTCAATAAAAACCACCTTAGAACAGGCTTAGAATGAATCTCAATATTAATAGTACTAACTAGACATTATAGATCATGAAAAACATGATAATGGCATTATTTTTTACCTTCGTACTAATTACCATAATTCCTACATCATATGCAGATTCTCAGACAAATAGTCATGGAAATAAGTCACACATTATTTACATCGCAGGATGTACAATGAAGAAATCTTGTTTTACTCCATGCCAAATAACGATTGAAAAAGAAGATACTGTTACATGGGTAAATAGAGACACCGTTGATCACAGGATCATGAGTGGTAGTGGACAGCGAGGTCCAGATGGATGGTTTTCTAGTCCAAGTATTCCATCAAACGGAATATTTTCACACACATTTGATAGAAAAGGTGCGTTTACCTACTATGACGACGTAAATCCTTATGCACAAGGTGTTGTCATAGTTGATTCCTTATCTCATACAAATTTTGTTAAACTTCAACAGTCATATTTTTCAGATTGGTGGTGTACTAAATAGTAGATGTCTTTTTTCGTTTTATCTAGTATTCTATTTTGAAATCATCAAAATATGCACCAGTATCTTTCTTGGTCCACATGCCAACTGCTCCAGACTGGTAATTGTGGTCGTTTGCCCTAATGAGGAGTTGACCGTCAATAGATGCAGCGATTCCTTGTGATGAAACCAGTGCCTCCATAGTATGCCACTCACCAGGTGCAATAGTGACTGATTTATCGTAATTGCATATCAGAAACTCAGGCGTATTTTTACATAATGAGAGCCTGTTTTGTGCCGAGTCAGCCATCAAGACAAAGTAATGTTTCTGGTCAATAAACCTAAGAATCATGCCTGCAGACTTTGCATTTTCACCTGATACAATCTTGAACTTCATTGTAACATTTTCAGTATCAATAGATGGCGAATCAGGAATTAATTGCAGGTGATAGTCAGTAAGATTATCATTGTTCGGTATTCTTTCCAACACATTTGGTTTTGAGACTGCACTAGGTTCTGACCTTACTATCCAAGAAGACTTTTGATCTGTAGACATATCAGCAAACCCTTGAGGAATAGTTCCATTTTGATCTGAATCAAAGTTCCAGACCTTTACATGATGATATCCAGAGTTGATTTGTGCATTATAGTATGCAAAAGATATTCCAATTATTGTAATAGCGGCAAATACTGCAAGACGTTTTTTCTTGTTAAACCCTGATTTTTGCGATGACAAGAATATCTAACAGGTAGTGCTATTTGTGATTGATATAAAGATACCATTAAACAAGAGACAAAAATTTTTGATGTCAAAAAAATAAAATCATTGTCTCTTTTCACGTTTTCTTGGCTTGTTCTTTCCTCTCCACCTATCAAATCCCCAACGTGTAGCTGCAAATGTACCAAGTGTGAAGAAGAATCCCCCTATCAACAAGAATATGAAATGATGATCAATAAATGCCCAAAAAGCAAATCCTATGATTGCACTGACAAATTCTAACGCAACAAAAACTAGCCATTTGTCAACCATTTACGAAATCTGGTAAACCACATACTATTTACCGTTTCTCAATTTTAAAAAAAACCAATTACCAACCAACAGCTGGGTTGTACAAAAGATAAAAATGAAAAAGATGGGAATGTTTTTACTCTGCAAATCCAGAGTATGCTCTTTCGCCTACTTGAGATATGTCCAATCCTATTTCTTCTTCTTTTGGTGTGACTCTAACACCACCTGGCCAAATTGCATCTTGGATTCTCCAAATGATGTAAGTTAGGCCAAATGACCAAGCTGCACCAAATCCTGCACCCATGCAGTTGATTACAAATTGCATTGGGTTTCCAAAGAAGAGACCATTGTGGCCATATGGATTGATTCTGACTTCACTGAATGCACCTGTTAGTAATGCACCAACAACACCACCCATTCCGTGTACACCCCAAGTATCCAGTGCATCATCTATTCTTGCCCTGTTCTTGATAAGTACACAGTAGAAGCATACTGTTGCACATGCAAATCCTACTATTATTGATGCCCATGTTCCAATGAAACCAGAGGCTGGTGTAATTGCTACAAGTCCAGCAACAGCTCCGTTGACTGCACCGATGGCGCTAGTCTTTCCTGTATGTGCCCAGCTTAAGAACATCCACCATATTGCTGCAACCGCAGTTGCAATGTTGGTGTTCTGGAATGCTTGTGTTTCTAGGAAACCAGCAAATCCTGCACTACCAGGGTTGAAACCAAACCATCCGAACCAAAGTAATGTTCCACCTAAAATTATAAGCGGAATTGAGTGCGGTTCAAATGGTGCTTTGCCATATCCTATTCTCCTTCCCAAGAACATTGCGGTAGCTAAACCAGCAAATCCTGAGGTGATGTGAATGACTGTTCCTCCCGCAAAGTCTTCTGCACCCATCTTGGCTAACCAACCAAGTGAAGTACCTTGACTTCCAAGAGACCAGTTGGCATGTCCTGCAACATCATAGATGAATGTAGTCCACAATACAATGTGTATCAAGAATGCACTCATCTTTACTCTATCAGCATAACCAGCAATGGCTAGTGAAGGAGTAATGGCAGCGAACATGAGCTGGAACATCACATAGGCTAAGTGAGGAATAGTTGGAGCATATACATCGGCTGGCGCATTGTGCGAAACGTTATTCAAGCCTGTCCAGTCAAGATTTCCGATAAATCCAACAGGGNAGTTGGAGCATATACATCGGCTGGCGCATTGTGCGCTACATTATTCAGGCCTACCCAGTCAAGATTTCCGATAAATCCAACAGGATCAGCAGATGGACCAAACATTATCGAGTATCCAAAGATAACCCATTGGACACTGACAATTGCATAGACCATGAATGCCTGCAACATTACGGTTAGAGAGTGCTTTCTTCTTGTAAGACCTCCATACAAGAATCCCACACCACCAGGAGTCATTATCATGACGAAGACTGCTGCTGCGTACATGAAGGTTGTATCTCCTGTATCTATACATGGTGCGTTACTTCCACCGAATGTTCCGTTACCAGGTGGCGTCATCGGCATTGCACAGTGAATCTCATGTGTTTTGCTAGGATCTGCAAGAGCCCCTAGCGGACCAAACTGAGCGTGTGCATCCTGTATTGCCGTGAATCCGGATAACCCGACTATTAAGCCTGCGAGCACAAAAACTACCGGCCATTTGTGTTTTGTTACTATCTGCATTGGCGATTTAGAAATTGTCTCCAGCATCTTTCGATAGAGATGTTTCGCATCTATAAAAGGCATTTTATCCTAAAATTGTTTTTTTATGATATTATGTCCACAAAATATTTAGTTTTACAAAATTGTAGTATCATAAAATTAGAAAAAATTCTAAATAAAATTATTATACAACTTGCAGACTACTTCACGCATGACTGAAGCAGGAATAGAAATTTTCATTGCAACAGGTGTAACACTAGCAATGACAATAGCAATTTACTTCGGTGAAAGAGCTCACAGGTATAATTTAGCAAAGAAAGGAAAAACCTGGGGAACCTACGGCTTTAGATACGAAGGCCAAGGTCACGCCTAGAGTAAATCCCTTTACCACATTTTTGTAATTTTATCAATTAGATAGATTGATTTATTCACAAAAGATGCTGAACAAATAATGAGAGAAAACCTCGAAGAAGATGAGCAGATCATATCATCGCTTCCTCAGATTTGGGGAATAGCATTAGGGTTAGGAGGTTTCTTTCACAAAAATAAAGAAGGTATTCTAATCCTTACAAACAAAAAAGTAATTTTTGTTCCACGTTACATATGGATCACTACAAAAGAAAAGGAACGCTATTTTACAGATGACAAGGCAGGCATAGGAAAGATTTCAAATTATAATGAATCAGATCTTGATGAAGATCTAACTGAGAATCCAAAATCATGGATAATGCCTTTAGATGCTATAACAGATGTTAGAACCACAACAACAAGAAAAGTAGATTTCTTGCGAATTACATTCACAGAAAAAGGAAAGGAGAAAAAGTATGATTTTGGAATTACTAAAACGGTAACAAATTATCCATATCGACAACCTCTTGTTTTTAAAAATTTAGACTGGAGCCTATGGATAGGCCTGATAACATCAAAACTAAAAAAACCATAGATTACAGACACTATTTGCTCTCAGCCTGTCTCAGTCTTTCTCGTGCCTGTGAGACAATAAAATCATCAACAGTATCGCTCTGTTTTAAGAATTTTAGATCAGTTACCTTCTTTTTGAATTTGAATATCTCAAGTTCATATTTTTTATCCTTGGCAAAATAGACTGCAAGTTGTAATGATGCAGACCCAATATCCTCATCAACAAACTGCTTGTAGTGTTCCGAAATTTTGAGGGATTTTAAAAAAACATTTGTTGTCTGCAGGATGCGGGATTTACAATACAGTACAAATTCATAATTTTCTTCCCCTTCAAAGAACCGCATTTTGATTTCATCGTCTGGCCAGTATTTTATCAGCTTATTCCAGGTATTGGCAAGTTTTCTTCTTCCGTCAAATATCAGATACACTGTAGGGCGTACATCAAACACATGGTACCCTAAACCTAGAAAATCTTCAAACCAATCGATTTTAGAGTCAGTCATGTTCAATTCCAAGTATAGATCGTATTTAATGATTAAATCAAGAACAAGATTGCAATAAGAAAATTTAAGATATCAAACAAATTCAGAATATTTTGTACCACATGGGAAATAGAAAGCGAATCAGTGAGATAATGAAGATGAATAAAGAAGAACTGTATCAATATCTCAGACAAGAAGACAGTGCAATCCAGTCAACAGACAAAATAGAAATGAAACCTTTTGAACACGGCATCAAGATTTTTTATTTCCACAAAGATTCTGAAAAACCCTACAAAACACGGGTATATCTAAATCCAGATGAATCAGAATCTCTAAAATAAATTCAATTACTTTTAGACAAAATTAAATGAAAATGAAAAAAGTGTGTAATTATAGGAAGGGTTTTGGTTTGAGTTCACGCCACTTGCCACGAGCCCAGAATCCCCATTTCTGTTTGTCTTCATTTGCATAGTAACATTTCTCATTGTGAGGACATTCCATGCATTTTTCAGATGGTTCGATTGCTGGAGCAATATTGTTTGTCAGCAAGGTATTGAGAATTTTAGCTCTACGTTTTGTTTCGTTTAGGAGCCTCTCACTTTTTGGAACGTTGAATTCCATTTCGTTTCCTTCTCTATCAAAGTAGACAATCACACCCTCTGGTTTGTCAAACATGTATAGATATGAGTTCAGGTTTATGAAATCTGCCGGATATGGCATTTCAGGTAATTTTTCTGAACTTCTAAAGAGCATCACTACCTCATCTTCAACTCTATCAGCTCTACCGACAATCTTTACGTTAGAACCTGCATCAAGCTGACCTTCGACTGGTTTTTCCATGATGCTAAATGCACTTTTTTGCATTATCTTTGACACCATCTGCTTGTGATTGCTTTCAGACGGATCTTTTCGATCAAGGTATGCATTTCTTAAACATCCGCTTACCTCATCGACTGTGATCTTCCCTTCGTCAGCTACTTGTGGATTAATTGCTGCAAAGACTTGCTCAATTACATCGTAAACATCTACTCGTGGTGGTGCATCAGTTGCTGCACGATAGTTTTCAATTCCTTCCTTAATTTTGTCTTGAACTTTTCCAACGATTTTTGCTTTCTTGTAGCTAGCTTTGGATTCTGTCATTCTTTTGAAGAGTGGGATTTCGTCTATAAAAGGTATTTTATCCTAAAAAAACATTTTTGTGATATTATTCTTTATTTTACAATATTTTAAGCAATGATTTTAATAAAACCATTTCATATGTGCAATGAATCATGACCCTTAAAAAAATAGAGGCAATATTTCCAAAAGAAAAATTGGATGCGGTCTTCAATGCGCTAACAGAACTTGACATTAGCGGATTTACGTATTTAGATGTCAAAGGTAGAGGCGCCAGACCAAGAGAGATGGTTTCATCAGGTAGAGGAGGACGTATTGAAGCTACACACAATGTGAATGCACTCATCTATGTAGTTGTCACTGAGAGTCAGTTACCTAAAGTAATAGATACAATAACTACTCATGCAGGTACAGGTGCAGCAGGAGAAGGAAAGATCTTCATCTACAATCTAGAAGATGCAGTAGACATAGGAACCAAAAAACGCGGCGAATCCTCACTCTAAATTTCTTTTACATATTTTACTTAATTTTAGTACGGAAACTATCTTAATCTATATAACTCCAGAAAGTACAGCAAGGTTATGTTCTGGCCTGGAATGGGAGATCCGACAAAACGTAAAAAGATGCTCAGATTTCTTGCAATTTCAGTTGCTGTTGGCGTAGCAGTTGTCCTGATAAGCACCACAGCAATTTCACAGGTCAAGGCACAAGATCCACTTTACCACAAATGTGTTAATGGTTTAGACATAACATATCATGTATCTGCCACACTAGATGTTCAAGTGGATGGTAAAAAATGGGTAAGGCCTATTGATACAAGTACAGACACTCCAAAGGACTGTGAAAGATCAATGGTATTTTTGGATGATGGAACTATTCGCGGAGAATGGACAAAGAATACCCATTTGAGGTAGGCCAATTCTTATGGATGTCAGGTTTTCCTTTACGCGACATGGATGAGACCAAATCCAAGATCTATGCAAATGGAGCAGAAACAACTGAATTTATCCACACACTAGTACAGGATGGAACTCATTACAAGGCAGAGTTTGTCACAAAGAATGCTGGAGCACCGACATTTACTCCTCCCAAAAGCTAGAGATTGAAAAACACCTTAGAAATCTAGAAAATCCACACATNTCTATGCAAATGGGGCAGAAACAACTGAATTTATCCACACCCTAGTACAAGATGGAACTCATTACAGAGCAGAATTTGCCACAAAGAATGCAGGAGCACCTACATTTACTCCTCCTCCCAAAAGCTAGAGATTGAAAACGCCTTAGAAATCTAGAAAAATCACACACGAAAATTACTTTAAAGTATTCACTGGAGAATGAAATTAAAAATAAGGAAAAAGATTTGGTGTTTACCAGTATTTACCGTTGTCTGGTATCAGACCAATGCCTTCTCTTTCAAAGTGCTTGTTGAGTTCTGCGACCCATCTTTCTCTTGTGTCGCCACCAAGACCGTGCACTCTGAGCCAGAATGCAATTACTCCGAGAAGGAATACTGTGAACATGATGGTTGCAAAGATGTAGACCATCACATCATAGAATAGCGGGTCATAGTTTGGACCTATTTGACCTGCAAAGTTTGACAGCATACCTACGAGCATAGTGAATATCGTGCTCATCATAATTCCAAACAATTTAGGTGCGATATATACATTTCTGTGATAGATGAAAAATAGAGATCTAAAAGGAGATTAATAAAATAAGAAAAAGAGAAGAACTAAGCTCTCTTTGCTTTTTCCGCTTGCTTTGCTCTTACGACAAAGGCAATGAAGATTCCACCGAATATTCCACCTGAGATTACTGATGCACCGACTACACCGTTTGCATCAATATATGGAGTACCCGAACCTGCATGCGGATTATTTTGTACTGCCTGTACTTTGGCTTTTGCTAATGCCAATTCCTGTTCGAGCCCAAGACCACCACCTGGTGTGTATTGTGCTGCAGCGAATGGTGCAAATGTAGAGGCTACAAATACAGCCAACAGTGCAGTTCCAACAATTATTGGTGTTTTCATATGAATACCTAATTGAGATTCGATTTCGTAGATATTTAACTTTTATGTAATCGACACTTGTCGAGAAGTCAAGTAACATTTATGTTTCCTTAAAAAACAAGCGGTTCGTGGGTCGTCTTCATTCACATAGACATGGCAAGTCACATTCAACAAGGCCGATCACTCCCAGTACACCTACATGGGTAAAACAGAGTCCGGCAGAGATCGAAGAGTTAGTTGTCAAGTATGCAAAAGAAGGTCTTCCACCGAGTAGGATTGGAATAAAATTGCGTGATCAATATGCAATACCAATCACAAGACAGATCGTCAAAAAATCAATCACCGAGATCCTTGAACAAAAGGGGGTCAAAACAGAAATGCCAGAAGACCTGAACAACCTAGTAAACAAGGCACTAGGCTTGCAAAAACATTTGAAGGAAAATAAATCTGATAAAAGAAACGTCAGATCGCTTGAACTTCTAGAGGCAAAGGTTCACAGATTATCTTCATATTACAAGAAAATTGGCAAGATACCCAAAACTTGGAAATATAAGGCAGTCATTGCTCAACTCGAGTAATGGCAAAGTTAGACCAAGCATTATCCTATTTTCATGACAGAGTTTCTGATTGTATCAAAACAGGAAAAAATATTTCAGTAATAACTCATCTTGATTGTGACGGAATAACTTCTGGCAGCATAGTTACAAAATCTTTGATCAGATCAGGTGCAAAATGTACCGTACGCACTGTAAATGAATTTGGTAAAAACATTATTGAAAAAATGAAAAATGATTCAAGACAGTTTCACATAATCACAGATCTTGGAGGAGGATTTGCAAAGGATATCGATAACGCATTAGATGACAATTGGATAGTAGTTGATCATCATCAAATACCACAAGAAGAGTTTGATAATCAAAAAGTCATCAATGCCTGGAAATATGATGTGGATGGTGGAAAAGATGTTTCTGCAGGAGGTATGGCATATCTAGTTTCAAAAGCCTTGCACAAGGAGAATACAGACTTGGCATGGATTGCAGTTGTTGCAGCACTAGGAGATAGACAGGACCAAGGCGAAAAGAAATCATTTACTGGAATAAATTTAGAAATTGCTGCTACCGCAAAAAAGAACAACCAAGTCGAAATTGATTTGGATATTTTACTTGTAGGACGAGAGACAAGACCACTGCCTGATGCACTTGCATTTACCTCACAGCCTTTCATAGAGGGTTTAACATGGAATCGCGACGCCTGCCTCTCACTCTTGAATTCATCAGGAATAAAATTAAAGGATGGAAGTAGGTGGCGAGTCCCGGCTGAGCTAACAGAAGACGAGAAGAGAGTCCTTCTTCAAACAATATCAAAATACATTTCAACTAAAAATGCAAGCGACATACTAGACGAACTTGTAGGGTATACATACACATTATCTGGCGAAGATAAGAGAAGTTTTCTTCGAGACGCAAGAGAATTTTCAACAATGCTGAACTCTTGTGGCAGAATTCGCAAGGCAGGAGTAGGAGTTGCAATTTGTATGGGAGATAGGACCAAGATGTTACAAGAAGGAGAAAATATTTTGGTAGAATATAGAACATTCCTGAGAACCTACATGAATACACTTTCTAGTGAAAGATGGAGAATAACCGATAATGGTCATTACTTGATGGTAAATGGAGAAGGGCTCGTACCAGAAAATATGACAGGTGCAGTATCATCACTTCTTGGAGGATCTCAGAAAAATACTGGAAAAATAATCATACTTAGAACAAACGGTGAAGAAGGAACGATAAAGTTCTCTTCACGCAAATCTACGGGTTGCAAATCCGAAGTCAATTTAGGATTGCTAATGCGAGAATGTGCTGCAAAAGTGTCTGGCGTGGGAGGAGGACATGCGGCAGCTGCAGGAGCAAGAATTACAAAAGACAAATTGGATGAATTCCTAGACTATCTCGAACAAAATGTCTCTAGAATGCAAAGTTCAAGTGTTTCTGAATAATCTTTCAGACAAAAAGGCAGAGTCCATAAGAAAGTCTTTGGAGCCTGATAATGTAGATTTTCCAGAAAATCTTTCTTTCAAAATTGAAAAGGATCAAACATCTCTGATTTTTACATTTGAGGGTAAAGGAAATATACGAACATTGATTTCTACTATTGATGAAGTTCTTGAACAGACCCAAGTTATACTCAAAGTGACTAGTTGATGCTTGATCCAAAACTTCTTCGAGATAGTCCAGACAAGATTAGGAATATGCTAGAGGCAAGAGCTGTAAAATTTCCTCTTGATGAGTTAATCTCACTAGACAAAGACAGAAGAGAATTAATTGTAAAAACTGACGAGTTTAGAAAAAAAAGAAATGAAGTATCATTAGAAATTGCAAAAAGGAAGAAGGCCTGTGAAGATGCGTCTGGCCTCATAGATCAAATGCAAACAGTTTCTGACAATCTTAAAAAATTGGAAGATGACCAGTTAAAGATAGAAGACAAATTCACAAAACTTTCCCTAACATTGCCCAACATGTTTCATGAATCAGTCCCAATCGGAAAAGATGAAACAGCAAACAAGGAGATAAAAAAATGGGGCAATATACCTACTTTTGATTTTGAGATAAAAGATCACATAGATTTGACACAGAATCTTGACCTTGTGGATCTGGAAAGAGCAGCAAAGGTTTCAGGAGCAAGATTTTACTATCTCAAGAATCAACTTGTCAGATTAAATCAAGCACTGTTACAGTTTGCACTTGATTTTTTGGCTGAGAAAAATTACACTCCCATACAGACACCATTTTTGATAAACAAGAGTGCAATGGAAGGTGCCATAATTGCTCAAGATTTTGAAGAGGTAATTTACAAGATTGAAGGAGAAGACCTCTACCTGATAGGAACAAGTGAACATGCAGTAGCATCCATGCATTCAGACGAGATAATTGATGGTAAAAAATTGCCTCTAAGGTATGCAGGAGTTAGCACGTGTTTTAGAAAAGAAGCCGGAGCTCATGGCAGAGACCAGAAGGGAATATTTCGCGTACACCAATTTGAAAAAGTAGAACAGTTCGCGTTTACAAGACCAGATGATTCATGGCATGAACATGAGAGAATGTTAGCAATAGCAGAAGAATTTTATCAAAAATTAGAGATTCCATATAGAATCATGTTACTGTCAAGTGGAGATTTGGGTAAAGTGTCTGCCAAGACCTACGATCTAGAAGCTTGGATGGCAGGACAGAAGAGCTACAGAGAGATAGTATCTTGTTCTAATTGTCTTGACTTTCAGGCAAGAAGGCTGAAAATAAGATTCAGAGACAAAACCAATGAACAACCACAGTATCTACATTCTTTGAACAGTACTCTAGTAGCAACTACAAGAACAATGGTTGCGATAACAGAAAATTTCCAGACTAAAGATGGACATATTGCAGTTCCAAAGGTATTGCAAAAGTATGTCGGCTCGAGCCTAATCTAAAATGTCGTACAACTTATATTTTGGCCTCAGAAGTTCAACATAGTTGGCTCGTCAAAAGACTGCTAGAGTAAAAGACAAGTGGAGAGAAAAAAAGTGGGTTACAGTACTGCTTCCTGCTTCATTCGACAAAAAACCAATTGCCTATATTCCAATCACTGATGACGACAACGCAGTTGGCAGAGTAATAGAGGTCACACTACATGACATATTGAAAGGAGATCCTTCCCAGCACCAATTCAAGTTGTATTTCCAGATACACAAGGTAGAAGGAGAAACCGCAACAACAATTTTCAAGAGATTTGAGTATGCCAAGGAATTTCTCAGAAGTCTAGTAAGACGAGGTTCATCATTGATCAGTTTTATTGCAGATGTTAAGACAAAAGATGGATACATTTTCAGAATAAAGATAGTTGCATTAACCCAGAAAAAATTGAACACCTCACGAAAGCACGCAATCAGATTGGTTGCCCAGGAAGTAATGTCAAAAACCATTCCAGAAATGACAATAGATCAATTCATCCAAGCTACAGTATTTGGAAAAATAAACTCAGACATCATGGCTGCGGTCAAGAAGATAGTTCATGTAAGACATGTCGGAATTGAAAAAGCAAAACTAATCAGGACTGCAGAGGGCGAAATTGCTCTACTACAGGCCTAGTAGATATAGCCAACCACATACACATCATACAGCATGACACACCAATTAGAAATAACAGCTGAGGTTATTTTGCATGCAACAGAGGACAGTAGAAAAATTTTCGAGCCCATCTTTGATTTATTTCAAATTAACGAGGACGAATTTACTATCGAAAAAACTCTTGGTCATTACGGAAACACCATAACGCTTGCCAAGATAACGCTTGTAAAGAAACGTGCAGAAGAATTTATCAAAAAATTAGCGTCAAAGATTCCAAAGGCTCAGATGAAAGAACTAATAGAAAACATGGACATGCATTTTGAAGATACTTCACTATTTTTGAGAATAGGTAAGAATGAGATTGTGAGAAAAGAGATCAGTTTACAACAAAATAATGCAATAAAGATTAAGATAAAAATGCCAGTCTACAAAAAAGACCAAATTTCAAAAAAATACATAGAATTACTTACAGTTTGAATAAGATTTGCAAAGCCAGCATGATTTAATAACATTTATCGGTCTAAAGTAAAAGGGAATGAGGTAATATTTTTGCCGCTCCAGTCTGAGCATCTGCTGTGAGGAAGCCGCGACGAACCGACCCAAAACACCTTTTGATCTATTTTCATACGGTTCTTTTAAATAGAGTGGATCCTGTTTTTTCGCTGTGAAAACAGATTACGATATTATTGTAGCAGGAGGAGGCCTTGCAGGAATGATTGCGGCCCAGTCAGCCTCGTATTACTCTAAACAAAGATTATCAATTCTAGTACTTGACAGAAACCCAGAACCTACCATCGGTAAGAAGACAATCAACGGATGGGTTTGTGGAGATGCAGTTGGAAAGAACACCGTAGATTACATGACTGAGAGGATCAAGATTGCATGGGGTAATCCTGAGATTGAACACCCAGTAAAAGGCGTAATGGCATTTTCTCCAGACAGAGAGACATCAATTCCCTTTGATGGTGATGGATACATGCTCAACAGACAACAGCTTCCTCAACGCCAGCTTCGTGATGCAAAAAAAGCAGGAGTAAACATCCAATATTCTGTAGCATTAAGAGGCCTGCTATACGATAATGGAACTGTTGTTGGAGTAGAAGGAACAAACCTAGTTACAAATGAACCATTCAAAAAAACTGCAAAGATAGTAGTGGATGCAACAGGAGTCACTTCAATGTTAAGAAATGGTTTATCCATAAATGCAAAGATAGAGCGAAAGATAGACCGTGATGATTTAGAATCTACTGGAAGACATATCATGAAATTTGAGTCAGGAATAGAAGATAAAAAAGAATTTGATCCAGATTATTGTATAATTCATCTTGATCAGGACATAGCTCCTGGTGGATATGGATGGGTATTTCCAAAAGGAAAAAACAAAGTAAACATCGGTCTAGGAGTACAACAAAAAGAACTGATAAAAAGAAATCAGAGACTAGGTGCACGCGTGACGATGTAACAAAACTGATTAACGATTATGTAAAGATAAACAAGGCAATCAAGAATCCAAAATTATCAGACGATGAAATGGATTCCAACAATGTAACCGGTAATTGGCAAGTCTCCGTAAGAAGACAAAATGATTGTTTGGTTGCAAACGGATACATGCTTGTAGGAGACTCGGCATGGATGCCAAAACCACTTGATGCCGGAGGAATAGGTCCTGCAATAGTTGCAGCTACCATATTGGGTAAAAATGCAGTAAACGCAATTGAGGCAAATGATGTTAGTGAGACAGGCCTTTGGCAATACAATATTGATTTCATAAATGATTACGGATACAAAACAGCAGGCCTTGAAATTTTCAGACGCTTATTGCAGACACTTACAAATGATCAGATAAACTATGGAATGAAGCACTTTTTGTCAAAATTAGATGTAGAAGCAATAAGCAAGGGCGAGCATCCAGACTTTGGAACAGTAGGAAAGCTAGGAATGATGATAAGGGGAGCTCTTAACAAAAAATTAGCAGATGGACTCAGATTTACTGCACAACAGAACAAGACATTAACTGAACATTACTACAATTTCCCCAAAAAGCCAGACGGTTTTGACATGTGGCAGAAAACTTTGCATCACATCCTAGACGAATCGTATGCAAAGATAGAAGTCTAAATCTGCAAACTCGTTTAAGACATTTTTAAATTAAGGATGAGACTTGGTACAGTTGTGCTTGCAGAATCATTATACATAGATTGGAATAACTCCTTTGATGTTTTAGACAAGGCATATGCATCTAATCTATTTGTGCTCATAATAGGACCAAAAGGAACTGGTAAAACAACTCTAGTAAGAGAATTTGCCACAAAACGAGGAATCAAACTTGAATCAATTAACTTTAGTTTAAGAACGCGTGAAAGTCACCTAGTAGGAGCAAAGACACTAGAAAATGGTGCAATTGGATTCGAACAAGGAATTCTAGTCAAGTCCATGAAAGAAGGCAACATGTTGTATCTTGATGAGATAAACTCTGCAGAAGCAGATGTTCTTCTACGTCTTGATGAAGCATTAGATGATAGAAGACAGATTGTTCTAAAAGAATCAGGCGGAGAACTAGTCAATGCCGCAAAAGGATGGTTCGTTGCAGCTACAATTAACCCACTATCCCATGTTGGTACAAAAGAGCTACCACCTCAAGTGTTAAGCAGATTTCCAATAAGACTCAGATTAGATTATCCACCAGAGGATATTGAATTTCAGATAGTCAAACAGCATTCGTCAGGGTCACATGAAAAAGAGATCATGCAAGGAATAAAGTTGGCAAACATTCTACGACAAGCAGCTGCAGTAGAAGAGTTGTATTATTCTCCAAGTTTGCGTGAAACAATAGCATTTGCAAAGATACTTGATTCAGGCATGAAGACAAGACAAGCAGCAGAGATAGTATTTGCAAATGTATACCTACAATGGGGCACCGTAGAATTCCAAAAAGTAAATGACATCATAACATCAATGTTTGGTAGTTAATGCAATCATTACATCTTAGAAGCGATACATTACTTGAGATAGCTACATTTCTTGTAAGAAGATGGTCTGGAAAAGAATCTGTCACCGTAAGCATATCTGATCAAAAGGAAGTACAAACAAAGTTACGTGAAAATAAAGTGTTGATGTTTCCATTAGAGAAATATCAAGGGACAGACTTTCAGAAATACAGACAGTTCAGGACAGCCTTATGGTATGAGGCAATGCGAATTAGGTATTCAAATAAAATTCTCAGCAATGACCATGCTTTTGGGTTTATTCTCAATACTCTTNCCTATGGTATGAGGCAATGCGAATTAGGTATTCAAACAAAATTCTCAGTAATGATCATGCCTTTGGTTTTATTCTCAATACTCTAGAAACAAGAAGAATTGAGACAATAGCAAGAACAGTTTGGCAGGGAATGGATGGTGAGATTATTTTCAGATACGGTGTTGCCTGGCTTTACAGGCCATTATTGAATACACTGTATGGAAACACCAGAATTGTAGAGGGTTTCTCCCAGTATTTTTTGCTAGGAGACATCAAAGGAGAACTCTCACCTAGTTCATATGAAAAAGTTCAGAAAGCAAGCAAGCTAGCCATCGAGATAGTCAAGGAAAGCATTGAAAAAAAACATGAAACGGACTGGCTTGAAAAAAAGGTCCCAGAGATAATCAAAATTCTAGACATAGACCCACTTTTGACCATCCCGATATCAATACCTAAAATCAGTTCTGGAATGGCACTTTCAGATCAAGAATTTGTAAAGACTTTGAACAAGATTGCAAAATATCGCGAGAGTGATTTTGGTGAACTAGACCCCAATAGAATTGTAGAAGGCAGAGAGGTCTTCGAAGAGTTCAAGGTTTTGCTCGAAGAGGCAAAGAGAACAGAAAACAAGGGTCTGAACGATGAAGTGGTTGGAGTAAATATTCCCACTGTAACAAATGTAGACGAAACAAAGATTATCGATACGGATCTGATAAACCATCTTAAAGCAAAATTCAAAGAATGGAAATCCGGCTGGAAGGAGGAACATGTCTTTTCAGGAGATGAATTTGATGAAGAGGCATACATGGAAGGCCACAAACCCTTCTTGTCAGATAGAAAAATTGCAATCAAGACAAAGATCGTGATACTTCTTGACCACTCATCTAGCATAGCAAACCAAGAGATACAATACAAAAAGGCTACGCTTGCATTGTGCGAGGTCTTGGAATATTTGAAAGTGAAATTTTCAGTATATGCGTTTAACACAGAACAAAGACAAGTTACATGTTGGCTTGTCAAGCCAGAAAATTTGAAATGGAATAACATTTCTGCCAAGAGACTTGCTCAGATAAAAGCAAATGGAAGTACACCATTGGCAGAAGTTTACAACATGTTACTACCATCTCTTAGATCAAAAAAACCAGACATATTTTTGACACTAACAGATGGAGAGCCATCAGATCCAGATGCAGTTCGTTCTATAATGAGGGACTTCAAGTCAATTGGAATTAAGATGGTTGCAATAGGTTTTGGGCCAGACACAGAAGATGCGATAGTTATTGCAAACAACTTGAGAAGGCTAGGTTACGAACGTACTCTTGCGGTAAGCAGACTAGGCGACATCCCAAAAAGAGTTTTGAGTGTTTTGGGAACTAGTTGAAGAAATGAAGTGTCTATCAGTATCACAACCTTATGCGGATTTGATAATCAGTGGCAAGAAAACAACAGAATTGAGAACATGGAATACAAAGTTTAGAGGTGAATTTCTGATTCATGCACCAATCAAGATCAAAGATAATGCCTGCGAGATACTCGATATTGACAAATCTAGTCTTAGAACCGGGGTAATAATAGGAAAAGTTGAGATTTATGATGTAAAATCATACAAGTCTCTTGAAGAGCTCAAAAAAGACCATGATAAACATTTTGCTACCGAAGAATTTTTGCGCCACAAATACGGATTTCTACTTAGAAAACCACAAGCTCTCAGGATTCCAATTCCATACAAGGGCAGTCTAGGGTTTTTCGAGGTCAAAATGAAACCAGGACCATCTAGCAATGACATAAAGTCAGAATTATTTGATGAAGAATACAGATATCAATGGATAGGAAAACACTAGAGAAAAATATTATTTAAAATTTAGATTCGTATGTTTGGGTTTTCTTTTTTTAATTTTTCCCAGTCTGCAAGAAAGTTTTTCAGACCCGCATCTGTTAGAGGATGTTTTAACATCTTGCCCAGTACATCCGGTGGTAGTGTAACCACATCAGCTCCAATTTTTGCAGCTTCGACAACATGCATTGGATGTCTTACACTTGCAACAAGAATTTGTGTACTAAATTTATAATTCTCAAAGACTTGATGCATTTCTCTGATAAGATTCATCCCATCTTGACCATTGTCATCAAGTCTACCAATAAATGGACTAACATATTTTGCACCGGCCTTTGCTGCCAATATGGCTTGATTTACAGAAAAGCAAAGTGTGACGTTTACAGGAATATTTTCTGATGTCAATATTTTACAGGCTTTAAGACCATCAGGAGTTAGGGGACATTTTACAACCACATTGTTGCCATATTTTCTCAGTCGTCTGCCTTCTTCCAACATTCCATTAGTTTCTACGCTTAGTACTTCCAAGCTAACATCGCCTTTGACAATTCTAACAATTTCCCCCATGACTTTTTGAGGATCTCCTCCCTCCTTAGCCATAAGAGACGGGTTTGTAGTAATTCCATCTACAAGACCCATGTCGTTATACGTCTTTATTGCCGAAATATTTGCAGTATCCAGAAATATCTTCATCTGGTTTGACTCCGAATAGACTTAACGGCATTAGATATATGAATTGATGTGATACCATGTTTTTCAAGCAAGAGAGGAATTTCATTGTCTCTTGCAGATTCTCCAAACTGATCCTTTGCACCCACACGTTTTACAAGAACAGGGTACGTCTCAGATACTGCCTCAGCAACAGCAGAACCAAATCCTGCCATCACGTTATGTTCTTCACATGTAACTATACCTCCAGTCTCACGTGCTGCCTTTTCTAAAATTTCTGAATCAATCGGTTTTATAGAAAACATGTCTATGACCCTACACGATATTCCTTCTTGTTTCAAAGAGTCAGCAGCTTCAAGTGCAATACTGACAGTTATTCCACATGCAACAATTGTACAGTCAGAGCCTTCTCGCAATACAATTCCCTTACCCATTTTGAATTCTTGCTCTTTTGAATGAATTATTGGTGTTTTTGATCTTGCAAGTCTCATATAGCATGGCCCATAAACTTGAGCAAAAAGTCTGGTTAGTTTTTCCACAGATACGGTATCAGATGGAACAAAAACTTTGAGATTTGGAATAACCCTCATTATTGCAATATCTTCAATCTGTTGATGAGATCCACCATCAGGACCTACGCTAAGACCACCATGTGATACAACCATCTTCACATTCAATCCATTTTTACCATTTCTTGATGGATATGCTATTGCATTGCGTATCTGGTCAACACATCGACCAGGAAGAAACGCAGCATAAGTACTTGCAAACGGAATTTTTCCTTCATTTGCAAGACCTGCTGCAATTGTAACCAAGTTGGCTTCAGCAATGCCTACATTGAAGAATCTATTTGGAAATTTTTTTCCAAATGGCCTTGTCTTTAATGAATCTGTAGTATCGGCACCAACTACCACAATGTTTGGATTTTCTTCCCCTAATTTGATCAGCGTATCACCATAAACAGTTCGCATATCACCAAATTCGGTCATGCAAAACCTGCCTCCTGCGCTATCTGTAAAAGTTCAGTTTTCTTTTTACCTACCTCATGTAGATCTATCCATTTGTTTACAAGTTCAGTACTTCCTAGGCTGTGGGCTTTGTGAATCAAGAGTTTTCTTCTTGCATGCATCAGCTTCTTCCTAAACTCAATAATTGTGGCTCTAACATCTTTTTGTCCTATTATTGCACTTCCACCCACAAACACTCTTGCGCCATCCAAGAAACAAGATTCTACATTTGTCAAGTCTACTCCTCCGTCTGCCTCAATCATACCCTCAAATTTTCTTTCAGACAGGAATTTGGCTATTCGTTGTGTCTTTTCATGCGTAGATTCAATGTATTTTTGACCTGATTTGCCAGGAATTACAGACATTATTATCAACTGATCCAAATCTTCAATAAATTTCTCAGACCACAAAGGCAATTCTGTATCAGGATTGATTGCAAGCCCAACACTTACTGAATTTGAGCGTAGAATATCATGTATTTCTCCAAAACTTGATTCATCACAAACTTCTGCATGTACTGTGATGACATCAGATCCTGCATCAACATAATTTTTTACATGTTTTATTGGTTCTGTGATCATAAGATGAGTATCAAATGGAATTGGTGTAATTGGTCGTAGTTGTTTTATTTTTTCATGATCAAATGTTTTGTTTGGTACAAACACTCCATCCATCACATCAAGATGAATAAAGTCAGATCTTGCAAGAGCTGCTCTCTTTACCTCATTTTCTAAATTCGTCATATCTCCTGCAATTATAGATGGAGCTATCAAAAATTGACAATCTAACTCTAGATCAATTATAGGAGATATCTGCGGATTTGGTGCAACGCCGTGCCATTTTGGATTATCTTCCATGTGTTCTACAGATTTGCCTTTAATGGTACGAGATATGATAATTGAAGGAGTCCCTTTTGTTTGCAACGCAGAATTTACTGCCTTGGATATCTGCTCTATGCGATGACCATCTATTTCTAAAACATTCCATCCAAAAGACCTCCATTTATCACCCACCTTCCACCTTGCAGCATTTTTCCACATCTCAGAAATATCATCGTCAACAAGCTCCTCATCTAGAGGCATCACTCTTTCTGTATAGTCGTCTTGTTGAATGAAATTTCTATCCAAGAAAACTGTAAGATTATCCACTTTGTATTTAGAGGCAGCCATAGCAGCCTCCCAAACTTGTCCTTCGTCAGATTCTCCATCACCAATTACTGTGTAAATATGATGATTTTTCCCATCAATTCTTGCTGCAAGAGCCATTCCAGTAGAAAATGATAATCCCAGTCCAAGTGATCCCCCACAAAATTCAACTCCTGGACATTTGAAATCTGGATGACCTTGTAATTTACTTCCAAATTTTCTCAGTGTCTCCATTTCAGATTTAGCAAAAAATCCAGCTACTGCAAGATTAGAAAACAAGCCCGGAGATGCATGACCTTTTGACAAGACAAGTCTATCCCTGTCTTCCCAAAGAGGGTTTTGCGGATCATATTTTAGAAATTTAAAATACATACAACCCATAATCTCTGCCATCGAGAATGAACCTCCCGGATGACCAGAACCAGCAGTGGTAATTCCTTTAATCACAAGTTTCCTTGCTTCTTTTACTTTTTTGAAAATATGGTAATAGTTTAGGGCCATACCAATTCCAAAATTTGAATTTCAGAATTCACACCATAATTCAAATTCATGTTTGTTAACGCATTTTGAGTAAATAAAAAGTTATTTCACAAAACATTAATCCAAAAGCAACGTAGAAAAAATATGGATATAAGAGATCTATTCCCTCTCGTTATTTACGACGACAAGTGTTATCTTTGTTCTAAATTTGCAAGTATAGTACATAGGTTTGCCAAAGACAAGATTTTGATCGTAGGTCATTATTCAGACATTGGTATGAAAATAAAATCAGAGGTTTTTGATTCCAACTATGATTCCACTGTGATGTTCTGGTTTATGACAAAAAAGACTGCATTTGGAGGAAGGGCAGCAATTTTGCCTCTTTTTTTCAATGTTTTGACTGGCAAGTCAAGAGAACATTTAGACTATGATTCATCGTCTAGTTGCACTCAAGACTGTAAAACCCCAAAAGCATTTTTCATGAGAACAGGAAGTCTATTTTCCAATAGTAAAAAGATAGCCCTAAAGTTCTAAAAAAGTTAGTATCCTCTGCTGTTTCTATCAGGCGTTCCAGTGTTTGGATTTCGAAACCCATGTTTTTCCATCATGTGATTTAGAAACCTAATGTCGTCAGAGAATTTTTCTCCACATATACTGCAGTTGCTCACAATGACAGTAACTGATCGAGATCTTTTTTAGGTTTTGTAAATATATACAACATATGACAGATAATCAAAAACTACACAAAATTACCTTCACCATTACGCCTAACGCAAACGGCTACGTGGTCGGATGTAATGAAGTACAGTCATTATTTACAGATGTGTCTTCAGTTGCAGAGATTGACAGAATTGTAAGAGAACTGGTATCAGATTATGTCGATGACTTTCCAGATGATGCCCAAAAGAGAGGATTTGACAAAAATACGCCCATAGAAACAACATGGCATGCATCTCCCAACTCCGTTGCTTTAGACTAGTAAAAAGGCGCCAGCACTACTGCTTCCCAAGGGCTCTCGCACCTTAGTAACACAGTAGCGACATTGGGTTTGACTTCCGGGTTCGGTATGGGACCGGGTCGGACCCCAACGCTATGGCCGGCTTAGTTTCTTTTGCTTCTAATGTTATGTATTAATCTTACTTGATAGAGATATAAATTAAGAAAAAAGGTATTACGCATGACACATCGAGTTGCAGTACTGGATAAGGAAAATTGTCAGACCAAGAAATGTGGTCTAGAGTGTATCAAATATTGTCCAGTAAACAAGATGGGGCAAGACTGTATAGTACTAAATGAAGAAACTGCCAAGGCCCAGATTGATGAAAACATTTGCAATGGATGTGGAATTTGTGTCAAGGTTTGTCCATTTGATGCAATAACAATTGTCAATCTGGCTGAGGAATTAAAATCAGACAAGATTCACCAGTATGGACAAAATGCATTCAGATTGTATAGAATTCCAAGTTTAAAGAAAGGTCAAGTCATGGGACTTCTTGGAAGAAACGGAATAGGAAAAAGTACGGTTGTAGGAATACTATCAGGAAACCTAAGACCGAACTTGGGAGATTATACCTCACCTCCAGAATGGAGTCAGGTGTTAAAGCATTTTCAAGGCACTGAGCTTAAACCACATTTTGAAAAAATAGCAAATAACGAACTAAAGGCATCCATAAAACCTCAACAGGTATACAACCTGGCAAAGGTATTCGACGGCAATGCAAAAGAACTCTTGGAAAAATATGACGAACGTGGCAAGGCAAAAGAACTGATACAACAACTCGGATTACAAAATTCTTTAGAAAATAAACTCACAGACTTGAGTGGTGGAGAATTGCAAAGAATTGCAGTAGCAGTTGCCGCATCAAGAGAATCAGACTTTTACTTTTTTGATGAGCCATCATCGTATAATGATGTTTTTCAGAGAATTGGAGTTGCCAGAGTAATTCAAGATCTTGCAAAAATTGGAAAGAGTGTAATGGTGGTAGAGCATGATCTCACTCTATTAGATTACCTAAGTGACTTTATTGAGATCCTTTATGGCGAGCCTGCAGCATACGGAATAGTTGCAAACATGCTTTCCACCAAAGTTGGAATTAACGTGTTCTTGGACGGCTATCTTCCAAATGAAAATGTCAGATTCAGAGATGCTGCATTCAAGTTTGATGCATCTACATCAACAGACGAATTTGTTACAATTGAGAATATCATCAATTATCCAAGCCTAGAGAGAAAATTTGCAAACTTTTCACTATCAATTGAAGCAGGTAGGGTTAGAAAAAGCGAAGTCCTAGGCATAGTTGGCGCAAACGCATTAGGAAAAACAACCATGATGAAGATGATAGCTGGTGTTGAAAAACCTGATGTAGGAAATATTGAAACCAAGGTAAAGATTGCCTACAAGCCACAATATCTAACAAATGATTACGATATCGAAGTACTTTCACTTTTAGAGAAAGCATATGGTGGATCAATCCAAGAAACACCAGAAGAAGAGATCATAATCAATCCAATGAGAATAAAAAAACTATACAACAAGTCTGTCAAGAATTTGTCAGGCGGAGAACTCCAGAAAGTAGCAATAGGAGCATGTCTTTTACAAAAAGTTGATGTTTATGCACTTGATGAGCCATCTGCATTCTTAGATGTTGAAGATAGAATAGCAATAGCCAAGCTTATTCAGAGATTTGTAAGATCGTATGGAAAATCTGCAATTATAGTTGATCATGATATTCAGCTTATGGATTTGATCTCAGATTCAATTGTAATTTTCCATGGAACTCCAGGAAGAGAAGGTCACGCGACAACTCCAAAACCCAAGGTAGATGGAATGAATGAATTCTTGAGATCTCTTGACATGACATACAGAAGAGATGAAACAAGCATGAGACCCAGAGTAAACAAATTGGAAAGCAGACTAGACAGAGAACAGAAACAGTCTGGAAAGTTTTACTATAGAAATTGACAAAGATGCTAAAACAGGCAATGACTGGAATCCTCACAGAAGCGGAGGCAGAGGAGCTTTATGGTGCATTTGATCAGATAGGAAACATAATCATCTTGAGAGTTCCAGATGCTCTTTTGCCTAAGAGAAAGATAATTGGTGAGGTTCTTTTAGAAAAAGTAAAGACAGCAAGATCAANCTTGAGGGTACCAGATGCTCTTTTGTCTAAGAGAAAGATAATTGGAGAGGTTCTTTTAGAAAAAGTAAAGACCGCAAAATCAGTCTATTATCAATCATCTCCAGTAGAAGGAGACTATAGAATTAGAAAACTAGAGTTACTTGCAGGAGAGGACAAGACTGAAACAGAATACAAAGAACATGGTTGTAGGTTCATAGTTGATGTGGAAAAGACCTTTTTTTCACCCAGACTTTCAACAGAACGAGAAAGAATTGCAGAACTGATTAAAGATGGGGAGACTGTAATCAACATGTTTGGAGGAGTTGGAATGTTTTCCATCGTGGCTGCAAAAAAGAAAAAGTGTCATGTTTACAATATCGATATCAATCCCGATGCAGCCAGATTATGCACAAAAAACATACAACTAAACAAACTAAAAGGAACTGTGGAATCAATTGAAGGAGATGCCGCAAAAGTAATAGAAGAAAAATTACTTGAGACAGGAGATAGAGTCCTAATGTTGCTGCCTGAAAGATCAGATGAATTTCTTGGAAATGCCATAAGAGCTGCAAAGAAAAATGCAATAATACACTACTACTGTCACATCCATGCAGAAAAAAAAGGACTTGTTTCGTCTTTGGCACCACAACATTTCCTAGGTGTTGTAAATGTCAAATCAGAAATTTTAGGAGCAAAAATTGTAAGACCTGTAGGTCCAAGATTTTACCAAGCAGTTGTTGATGCAGAAATATCCAAATAATTACTTGTCATCAGTTACAAGAGAGGAAGGAGATGGTCTTGAGGTTGCCATGTTGTATCCTATCCAAGAAATAACTCCAAGAATTCCTCCCACTGCCATTAATACTGAAAGTTGTAAGACAATAGGACTCCATTCAGAGAGCATCAGAAGATAGGCATAAACAAAGAATCCCACAATTGCCAAGACAAAGATCATTATTCCAATAGTTCGTTGTCTTGTCATAAGGCTAGAGTCTTTTTGTGACTTATTTATTTTAATCTAGTAAGCAAACTCAATTGCCATCAAATATGCATCTTCGCCGTCACGATAGTAGGCTTTTAGTCGTTGTTTTATGACAAATCCAAGTTTTTCATACAGCCTTACGGCATCACTATTACTACATCTGACTTCAAGATACAGTTCATCGGATTTTTTCAGTTTTACTCCTCCAATTGCTTCCAGAACCAAGCCCTCTCCAATTCCCTTTCTTCGATGTTCTGGCAATACTGCAACGGATACAACATGACCCTTTTTTACAAAGCCAAGTTTTTTGAAGTTTGAAAAACCATATTCAATTTTACACATTATGTACCCCACAAGCTTCTTGTCCACCTCTGCCACTAGGAATGCCTCAGGAAGCTCAGCAAGTAGACTTTCATAGAAATAGTCAGAATAGTGTTCTGGCAGCGTTTTGAGATTTATCTCCATGGTTGAAATCAAGTCTGAAAGATCGCATCTACGAATGACACAGTTACCAATTTCTCTTAATGCCACCTGCATTCTGATGATACTGGAATTATTAATTATTTAACTCTAAGCAAATAAAAGAAATAATTAAAGCCAGTAATGAACAGACGGTCAAACATATCAACTCTTGATGAAGTTTTATCAATGGTTTCTTCATATTTTACTATAGTAGGCTTTAATCAAAGTCCAACCGTATTACAAATTGAAATTTCTGGAAATGAGATAACTGAGAAATTTCGCCAACTGGTTCAACGCATGGAATCAAAAAACATCATAGCCAGACTAGAATCAAGTTCTGGAAGAATATTTTTGCTGGTTTCAAGATTTGAGCCTCCAAAGTCACGCAGATCTTGGATTCCAAGAGCACTATTTGCTGCTACAATAGCAATGGTAATGATTGACGGGTATTATCGAGCAATTAGTACAAATTCCATTGTAAAAGGAGATGACCCATTTTACATAGCAACACTATACACTGCATCATTAATTGGAATACTTGGTATCCACGAACTTGGTCATATGATTGCGTCAAAGAGACACAAACTTAAGATCAGTTGGCCATATTTTATTCCAGGAATTCCGGTGGTAGGTTTTGTACCAACATTTGGAGCACTCATAATGTCTCGCGGTTTGATTGTAAACAGAAACATACTTTTTGATGTAGGAATCTCTGGTCCCATTGCAGGACTTGTTGTAGCAATAATTGTTTCCACGTATGGCGCATATCTTTCCCCTTTGATACCAAGTTCACAGGCCCAGGAACTTTTGCAAAAATCTGGTCTCATGGATCTGCATTCTAGCATAATAATGGATGCCACAATATTTCTAGTTGGAAAACATGTACCAAACCAAGAACTTGTAATGTCGCCAGTTTTGTTGGCAGCATGGTTTGGTTTTCTCATAACGTTTCTTAATCTTCTTCCAGCATGGCAACTTGATGGCGGTCACATTGCTAGAGCAACATTTGGTATCAAATGGCACAGAATTTTGACATATGCAAGTATAGGAATTCTTGCTTCAACTGGATACTACATCATGGCATTGTTTGTACTAATGTTTAGCATGAGAAGTCAGGACATAAAACCATTAGATGACATATCTCCATTATCGCGAAAAAGAAAAAGAATATTCGGGCTTGTCATTGTTCTTGCATTTCTCTGTGCACCATTACCGTTTTCTATTTTACCGCAGTAAGACGTGTGAGCCATCAGGAATGATGGTAATCTTTTGCCTTTCACCATATGTCTTAAGAACATAATCCATTGTCTCCTTTGCACCACTAAATGGAATCATACCAAGTTTGTCTTTTGTATAAAGATTCGGCAAAATTGATACTATACCTATTCCAAATTTCTTGTGCATTTCTGTTAGAAATAGTAGATCTTCCATCCCATCCAAATATTTAGAGGGATTTTTTAGCCTGTCCAGATTCATTCTTCCTTCCACATATTGCTGAATTGCTTCAGAACCCAATCCATTTTTGCATTCTGCAAGAAGTATAATCAACCCCTCATCTTTTATCACACCTGAGCAATTCCAGACAGATGAAAGTGATCTGCTCAATGTTTCATTGCTTGTCTCTTTTCCAGTGCTAACAATTGCTACCCGATGTTTTTCGGTCTCATGTATGGCATTTGAGGATAGAGATTTTGATAACGAGAAAGTCGAGGAAGGGTGACCTACAGCAACATCAATTATTCCAGATTGATTTGCCACAATCTCAATAGAAGATATCTCAAATCCATCAGTAAATTTTTTTGCCACCTGCATTGTTTGCAACTCATAACCAGGAAGTGGAAGATTTCCTTCTCTTTTTTCATATGCCTCAAGCATGTTATCTTTACCAAATCTTCGCAATAATTTAGTGGACATTGTATCATATCCAAACAAGCCATCAAACTCCATCTCTCCTATAAAGATCAGATTAGCGTTAGAAAATTGAGAGTTGTTAAATTCTGATATTGATACGGTCGGATCAGCGAAGACATTTTTAATAGAATTCAAGTTTGACTTGTCTACCAAGAATTTTGGTTTTGGGAGGGACTTTTTTGTGCAAATGTCTAACAAGCCAGAGATTATCTTCAGAACAGATTTGGAATGTTCCATTATCACAAATTCTGTAGGCTTTGACAGATCAACAGATTCGAGTTTTGATGCAATTTCTGCATCAGTCAAGCTCACGCCTCCAGGAACTATTTGTTTTTCCAGATTTTCTGCCATTACATCAAGAACAACGTCTGTAGGTCCATAGCTAAGCCAAATTTCAGGCATACCATACCGAAGGGACAGTTAAAATAAATCTAGTTCGGTAAATTTTGCTGTGGGTTTTGTCAAAGAATTTGCAATATTTTTGCAAGAGAGTGGTGCAATCAAGTTTGGAGATTTCAAGCTTTCAAGCGGAAAAGACAGCGCCTACTATATCGATCTTCGACTAGTACCAAGTTTTCCACACCAATTTAGAAAGATGATAAAATCTGTTCAAAACTTGATATCAGAGACCATAGGGCTTGACAGTTTTGATTATATTGCATCAGTTCCAACATCAGGACTTGTAATAGCGTCTGCATTGGCCATGGAAACTGTAAAGCCTCTAATCTACATCAGACAAAAGCCAAAAGATTATGGTACTGGTAGTCTCATAGAGGGAAAAATACCACCCGGTTCTAGAGTAGTCTTGGTAGATGACGTTGGAACAACTGGCCATTCACTACTCAATGCCATCAAGGCTCTAAAAGAGGCCAAAGTGGTTGTAGACTCGGCATTTGTCATAATCAACAGACTTGAAGGAGCACGTGAAAACCTAGAGGCTGAAAAAGTAAAGTTGTATGAAATTACAGACATACTTGCCATTTCCAATATTTTACACACTGAAAATATTCTAGATGATCAGATTCTAGATAGAATCAAAAAACAAATGAGTTCATCAAAATAGATTTTACAGTCTAGCTTTCGTAGATCATTAATTTCTTTTCTTCTAAAAGAGTATGCAGGTTATGTACAGACCTGTAAACATCAGACTCTTTTTTTGCTCCAGTGCAGACAAGTTTTCCAGATGCAAATAACAGTATGACAGTTTTAGGGTCAAGCATCCTGTGTATCAAACCTGGAAATTGTTCAGGCTCATACATGCTTCGTGGAAGACTTCTTGCTGCTTGTTCCAGATGTATCTTCCCACCAAGATTAGCAGATGCAACCATATTCTGGATTGTAATAACTGCGTCATTTTTTATCTTAATTCCACCTTTTCGTAATGTCTGAACAACACTACGAACTGCCTTGATTGACTGTTCTTCAGATTTTGCCCCAGTGCAGACCATTTTCCCCGAACTGAAAATTAATGTTGCAGTTTTGGGTGACTTTATTCGAAAAACTAAACCTGGAAATTGATCAGGATGGTATTCGACATCAGGAAATGTTTGTGTAATTACATTAAGATCAATTCGTTGATCAATTGAAGCTGAGGCCACAACATTTTCTATACTTACAATAGGTTTTGTTTGAGGCATTTCGGTGTTTAAATACGCGCTTTATATATACTCTATAACATTTTGTGCAAACATTTGTTGTGTCAAATGTAGTAACATCATTTCAAGAAAGAGGCAGCTCAGACAAATGCCTTTACATCATCGTGTCAGTTATAACTCTGATTCTTCATTGCGGCCAAATGAAGATAATTTACTGCTTATTTTAAAATTAGTATACAATAAAAAAATTCTAGGCTATACGTCCATTTACTCTTCTGATAAAAATTATAGAACAAAATATTCGCCTAAGGCCAAATGTCACATACAGAGTTGAAGAAACAAGTAGTGGGCCCAAAGGGCTTCGATCCCTTGGCTCACCGGTTATGAGCCGGTTACTCTACCAAGCTGAGTTATGGGCCCTACGAAAGAGCAAATTGACATGCGCTATAAAATAGTATAGAGGTTAACAGTAAGCATTGTAACAGCTGTCAAGTAAGAGATTTTGAGCAGCTACTGATTTGCTAGCTATTTCTACCAATTCATCTTCTTTTGATGCAGGAGTTTTTTCCAATATTTTTCTCCAGAGAGCAGCATGTCTTATGTCAGCTTCTGCATGTAGTCTGAAATATTCTATTGCATCATCATCTGAAAGGCCATAGAATTTTCGTAATCCATCTATCTTTGATAAGCTAATTTTTGGTATTTCTTGTTCCAAGGCATACATTGCAGCAGCTCCACCCTCAAATGAATTCATAAGACATGAAAGATTTGAGATGGCTTGTTTTGTAGCCTCAAGACCTTCATAGTTTCTTAGTTCATTTTGTGATACGCCTAGTGCAGATGCAAATTTCATCCATGGTTCAATGTGTTCAGATTCTTCATCTCTGTTTGAGGCAATTTTGTTCTTGATTTCAGATGGGCTTTTTTCCATCACGTCTCCTACAAACGAAGGAACTGATTTTACGAGTTGAAAGTATTCTTTTGAATAACCACTAAGAGAGTCTATTGATAATTTACCTTCACTCCACATTACATAGAATTTGTGCTTTAGCAAACTCTGATCTTCAATTATTTTATCAATTCTTGCAATAAGAGAGCTCATGGTAATTATCAACTTTCAGCAATAAAAAAATCTTTTGAATGCCTTCAAAAGGATTTTATGGATATAAAATAGGATGCAATTTGGGCTCCAGTGGTGTAGACCGGTCAAGCATGTGGGACTTTCAATCCTACGACCCGGGTTCAAATTCTTCATGATGAAAATCCCGGCTGGAGCACCACCTTTCAAAAGCATTAATATTCTAACTGCAATTTACAGTTTGCTAGTGCAAATTCTTGGATAGAAAGAATTTTGAGATAAATCCACTCATAAAAGACTTTGAAAGTTACATAGCCAAGGTTAATGACGCAATCAAACAAGAATTAGATCTATATTCTGCATCAGAATTTTTTGAACCATTACAATATTCGTTAGAGGGCGGAAAGCGAATAAGACCATTAATCCTCATCTTGTCTACAGAAAGCGTTGGAAAATGCGATGAAAATGCATATTCAGCATCATGTGCAGTGGAACTGTTGCATACAGAGTCTGTGATTCATGATGATATCATAGATAACGAAATTCTAAGAAGAAGAAAAGATCCTTTCCACATAAAATATGGATATAACACAAGTATCATAACAGGAGATTTCGTACTGGGTCTGATTTTGAACATTTCATCCCGTCTTGATAACGCAAGAATAGGAAGAGAACTTGCAATCACTGCAATGATGATGAGTGAGGGAGAGATGATTGAGACAAGACTTGAGACAAGCGAAGATGTCACCTTTGATGATTATGTCAAGGTGATGGAATACAAAACTGCTACGGCATTTGAGGCGGCTGCAAAAATTGGAGCCATATTAGGAGGCGGTACCGAGGAACAAATTTTGGCACTTGCAGAATATGGCAAGAACATGGGAATAGCATACCAAATTAGAGACGATCTACAAGACTGGAATAATGAAGACAAGTTATTCAATACCCTGATTAAGAAAAGTTCTGATCCTCGCATTGTATTTGACCGCATGGATGCAATGCTCAATGATTATTCCAAGAAAGCAAAGACTGCATTAAGAAAAATTAATGATGGTCCTGCAAGAACAAGATTAGAAAGTCTTCTAGACTTGACTATGCTTAGTGTATAGCTGGTAGTCCGCTCATAATTGGAACTGCAGATTTTGCAAATGCTATAACTGGATCTGGATAGACACCTATTCCAACTATGACGATTATTGAAAATATCATGACAGCAATTACTGACTTTGGTTCCTTTAGTCCCTTGTTTGATTCTCCTTCTTCGAAATACATTTTCCTTATTATCCAACCGTAGTAAGCAAGTGAAAGTGCACTGTTAAGAACTCCTGCTACTGCAAGATATGGAGCCCATGATAAGGTGTGACCTGCATCAATTGCAGAACCAAATAGCATCAGTTTACTCCAAAATCCATTAAGCGGTGGCACACCAGCTAGTGCAAGTAATGAAATTGTAAGACCAAGTGCTGTGATAGGCATTCTTTTGCCAAGGCCTTTTATCTTTTCAATATGGGTAACACCAAGAGTTGTAACTATTCCTGCAACAGCAATGAAGGCAGCTGCCTTCATCACAGAATGATTGAGAATGTGGAATAGTGAAGCTTGGATTCCAATTGGAGAAATTGGAGCCACACTAAGACCAATCAAGATGTATCCAGCTTGGCCAATACTTGAATAGGCAAGCATTCTTGTGAGGTTTCTTTGTTTGATTGCAGCCAAGTTTCCTACAGTCATGGTCACTATGGCAATAACAGCAAGTGCAAATGCCCAGTGAAGATTGAGTGCTATTGCTCCCATTATTATGACTCTTAGTACTGCTGCAAAGCCAGCTTTCTTGGTACCTGCTGCAAGCAGTGCTGCAATTGTAGGAGGAGCTCCTTCGTATGCATCAGGCAGCCACATGTGGAACGGAACTAGACCTATCTTGAATCCAAAGCCAGCTATGAACATACCTACTGCCAATATTGCAAGCGGTACCATGTCTGGTCCAAGTTTTGAGAACCCAACAATCACCTGCTCTATGTTTGTAGAACCGGTCAGACCATATGCAATTGAGATACCATAAATTATGATTCCAGATGATAAGGCTCCAAACAAAAAGTACTTGATTGCAGCTTCATTTGAGGATGGATCCTTTTTGAGATATCCAGCCAGAACGTATGTTGGAATACTCATGAGTTCCCATGCGATAAACAACATCACTAGATCTGTCGAGTATGCAATCAGTATCATTCCGATTGATGAAAGTAAAATTAACGAATAGTATACAGCAGGATTTGCTCTTTTGCGCATATAGTTAAACGAGCCAACTGTTGTCATTATTCCAACAATCAACATCGCTATTGCAAAGAATGATCCAAACTTGTCATCAACAAGAACATTTGATGAAAATATTGCAGACTGGGTTACATGCTTTGTAATTATCTGATAGATAACAAATCCAATTGCTGCAAGTAATGCACCAAGTGTTATGGCTCCATAAACAGACGAGCCTTTTTCTTTTCTTGCTACATTAAGTACTGGAATTAATACTCCTACTGCTCCAAGTATCAGAGTTAACATGATTGGTGTTGATGTAAAGTCTATCATTTCTATCTCCTAAATTAACAACAGGAATACTACGATTAGTATACCTACTCCAAAGATGTAAAGATAAGATTGGGAAACTCCGGTTTGTGTTGCCTGCATGATTCTTGCACCACCAGCCATAGTCCTCTCAGGAACCACATTGAATCCCTCAAGAACAATGTTTTCAAAGTACTTGTAAACACTTCTGGCAATGTATAATGGAGCTACAACAAATCCCCAATAGATTAATGCGTTAAGATACCACCTGTTTAGGAAGAATTTGTGAATGGCATAGAAGAATATGTTAGAATTTACAAACTTGACTGGATCAACAAATCTTCCGATATAGAAGATGTATCCCAGTCCAAATCCAATTGCAAATGCAGCAAGTGATGCCATAAGAGCTATAGGATTGACACCCTCTAGGAATCCACCAAGTAATGGCTGTGATTCTACTGCAACTGCTCCTACATCAGACTTGATTCCAAATGTTGAACCCAGATAGTTAACAAAGAGATCATGAATTTGGTGTTCAAATGCAAGACCCATCACACCTATTCCAATTGTTAGTACTGCAAGTATTCCATATGGAATCCACATTGAAGGACTAGCTTCATGCACATGGTGTCCCTCCTTTTCTAATTCTTCAACATGTTTGCTCTTGTTGCCAAAGAATACCAATCCTATCATTCTGGTTGTATAGAAAGCGGTTATCACTGCAGTAATTACTGCTATTGAGAATAACGGAAGAGCCCAAGTATTACCTGATTGATAAATTGCTCCAAATATTGCATCTTTACTCCAGAAACCAGTTGTGATAAATGGAGCACCCATCAGGCCAAGACCTGCTGCCCACATGAAAGCATATGTCTTTTTCATGTATTTTCTCAGGCCTCCCATGTCGGTCATGAATCTAGAGCCTACAATGTGTAGTATAGAACCTGCAGCCATGAACAGCGATGCTTTGAACATTGCATGTGAAATGAGGTGGAAGAATCCTGCAGTATAACCATCAACGAATTGTTTTGAAAGACCTGCAACACCAAGAGCCATCATCATGTAGCCTATCTGTGAACCAGTAGAGTATGCAAGAACTTTCTTTATTTCAGGATGTACCATTCCTTGTGTAGCAAGAAGAAGTGCAGTTATTGCTCCAACCCATGCTATTATCTCAAAGAATTGATCCATGTTAATTCCAATTGCAGCCAGCGCAAAGAAGAGAGGAGCCAAGCGGGCTACCAAGAACACACCTGCCTTTACCATTGTTGCAGCATGAATTAATGCTGAAACTGCAGTAGGTCCAGTCATTGCCTCAAGTAGCCATTCGTTTAGTGGGAATTGTGCAGATTTTCCAATCGCACCTCCAAATAACAAGACTGCAGC